>JANXPK010000358.1 GCA_025357355.1 Rhodobacterales bacterium | reverse complement strand
GATTGCCACGCCGCTATGACAATATCATTCTGGCGCATGTGCTTGAGCACCTTGATGATCCGGTTGGTACCTTGCGGCGGATCAATGACGAGTGGATGACTGACACGGGCAGGTTGTTTCTGGTCTGCCCGAATGCCAATGCACCGTCGCGGCAAATTGCTGTGAACATGGGGCTGATATCGCACAACGCCGCCATCACCGCTTCGGAAATGGCCCATGGGCATCGAATAACCTATTCCCTGGACACACTTGAACGCGATGCCGCTGCAGCCGGACTTTTAGTTCGCCACAGGTCGGGGATATTCTTCAAGGCTTTGGCCAACTTTCAGTGGGACCGGTTGCTGCAAACTGACATCATCAGCCAAGCCTATCTGGACGGCTGTTTTGCGCTTGGGCAAAAATACCCTGACCTGTGCTCAAGCATCTTTTTGATTTGTGAGCGCGGCGGGGCTTAATCGATTCGCTTATGGTTATGACAGGCAAAACGAGGAATGAATTGAAACTTAGCGTCTGCATCGTCACTTACAACCATGAGGCACTGATCCGCCAATGTATCGAAAGTGTCCTTCGCCAAAGGGTTGCATTTGACTACGAAATTGTTGTCGGTGAAGATTGTTCCACTGACCGGACGCGTGCAATCCTGGAAGATCTCGCATCGCAGCATCCAGATAAGCTGAAGGTAAAATGCCGCCCGAAGAATCTTGGCGCAGAGTTGAATTTCAACCAGACAATCTCGGAATGCGCGGGCGAATACATTGCTTTCCTTGAAGGCGATAATAATTGGACCGCGGACGACAAACTGCGGATGCAGGTAGCATTCCTCGATGATCATCCGGATGCAGCATTTTGCTGCCACCGTGTCGGATATGTCGATGAGATCGGCAAGAGGATGCCGATTGTCCTGCCCCTGGCGGACCCTCCCGAGATGTCCGATATTGGCTTTTTATTGCAGGATTCCAACCCGGTCGGTTTGGGAACGATTGTTGCGCGCAGGGAGTTGCTGGAAGGTCTGGCCGATTGGGTACAGGGCCTGAAGATGGGCGATTGGCCCTTGTGCCTGATGCTGGCGACGCGGGGTAGGATTGGCTTCATTGGAAAAGAGATGTCAGTTCAGCGCGTTCATTCCGGGGGTACCTGGCAAAAACTGCCCGAGGCGGTTCAAGTGGCCTACATGATCCATATGCTCAATCGCGTCGGGCCGAAGTTGCCTGCTGCCCTTGAGCCGACCATCGCCGACATGACCCATAGGTTCCTGGTTCTGTTTGCGGACAGGCTGTTCTCTGGCGATTCCAGTTTGCTGCCGACGATATTGGATAGAATTGAGGCCCTGAACGACAAGGCGTTGCTTGGGCAACTGATGCGCTTTACAATCGAAAGCAAGGCAGCGGGACGGCACCGCCTTTTGACCGAAAGACACGAACTGGAGAGGCTGCTTGCCCATACCCGCAAGCAGCCGTGGCAGGCTGTCCGCGATCTCATCGTGTTCCGGTTTTCCAGTTATATGGCGCGACAACATCTGCTTTTTTCACCCCGTCGGCGGGAAAAAATTGGGACCAGTGCAAGCAAGCGGGATCCTGAACGGGGTTTGCATCGCTATGGGAAAGCCTATGTTCCGGCACCGACGGGCGGGTCGGCAGCAGCTGCCGAGACGGTCGGGCGCCGGATTTACAATCCGGCGTTTGAGACAATTTTGGTTGTAAGCCACGATGCCACCCGCACGGGTGCACCGATCCTCGCGCTGAATATCGCCCAGAATTTGGCAAAACGCTATAACGTCGTCTGGCTGGTTCTTCGTGGTGGGGACTTGCTGGAGGAATTCGAAGCGGCGTCGATAGAAATTGTTTTGGCGCGCCGATTTAGCTTTGTCGGCGGAGACTATCTGCCAATGATACGCAGTTTGACCAACAAGCACAAATTTCTATTCGCAATTGTAAATAGCATGGAATCGCGCGGGGTCTTGCAGGGTTTACACGAGTGTGGGGTTCCGATAGTCTCTTTGATTCATGAATTCTCTTCTTATTCCAACCCCAAGACCGCGGCTTTGGACTTTTTCAGGCTTTCGGATCAGACGATCTTCTCGACCAAGATAACATTGGACAATGCGCTGCTGGAGAACAATCTTTTGACCGCTCGCGGGCTGCATGTTCTTCCACAAGGCAAATGCGCAATTCCGAAGCCGGTTGCGAGCGATGTCCGCAGTGACGACGAAATTGCTTGGTTGACCAGCATGTTGCGTCCCTCTGGGGAGTCGGGTCGCAGCTTTGTCGTGATTGGCGCGGGGACGGTGAGTATGCGCAAAGGGGTTGACCTTTTCATCGAAGTGGCGACGCGCGTTCTCAGCGGGCCGGGTGGCGAACGTTTCAGATTTGCGTGGATTGGTGCAGGTTACGATCCCGATCGCGATCTTGCTTACTCGATCTACCTGCGTGACCAGATCAGGCGGGCTGGGATTGAAGACAGGATGTTGCTTTTGAACGAGACCTCGCAGATCGAGGCGGCCTATCAGCTGGCCGATGTGCTGATGTTGTCCAGCCGCCTTGATCCATTGCCCAATGTAGCCATCGACTCCCTTTCGATCGGCAAGCCGGTCTTTTGTTTTGACCGGACGACGGGGATTGCGCATATCCTCAAGGAAAACGGCCTTGGTGAAGAGTGCGTCGCCGCTTATCTGGATACGACAGAAATGGCGCGGAAGATCAGTATTTTGGCGGCGGACACAACATTGTACGCCTCGGTCAGTCAACGGAGCAGGGATTTGGCGGCAGGTATTTTTGACTTCGGCACTTATATAGACAAATTGCAAGACATTGCGACACAGGCCGTTGAAATGGCGGGCAAAAACCTCGAATCAGAAGGCCATTGAGCGTTAATGGAAAGAGCAGCGAGCGTCAGCCAGCTTGATCGCAAGTCCGATGGTCGCGCTCAGAGAAGGATTGGTGCTTAATGACGGTTCTCATTCTTGGAGGCTGTGGCTTCATCGGGTCGCATCTGGTTGATGCCCTGGTGCATCGCGGCGTTAGGGTTCGGGTGTTTGACCGTCAGGCTGAGCGTTACCGAACGCCGGTTCGTGGGGTGGACTATCGTTTCGGGAATTTTTCCGATCGGATGGCGCTGGCCGAGGCGATGGCCGGGGTGGAGGTGGTTGTTCATCTGGTAAGTACGACATTTCCGGGAACTGCCAATCTGGACCCAAGCACGGATGTTCAGGACAACCTTGTTGGCACGATCAGTCTGCTGGATTCGATGGTCAGTCTTGGTATTCGGCGGATTGTCTTCCTTTCATCGGGTGGGACAGTCTACGGCGTCCCGGACCATGTGCCGATTCCGGAAACCCATGCTTTGCGGCCGATCAACTCCTACGGGATTGTGAAAGTTGCCATCGAGAATTATCTGGAAATGTACCGCAAGACGCGGGGAATCTCGCCGCTGGTTTTGCGACCGTCCAATCCCTATGGCCCGCGTCAGGGTCATATCGGTGTTCAAGGCGTGGTATCCACTTTTCTTCGGCGCGCCCTGGACAATGAGCCTATCGAAGTCTGGGGCGACGGGTCAGTCGTGCGCGATTTCATCCATGTCAGGGACCTTGCCGACCTTTGCGCGCTGGCTGTGCTCAGCACTGTCGAGGGCGTGTTCAACGCAGGCAGCGGGGAGGGAGTTTCGGTCAATGAAATAATCCAGAACGTGAAGGAAGTGTCCGGTCGGGACATACAGACGATCTACAAGCCGGGTCGGCCGATCGATGTGCCGCGATCGGTTCTGGATAACTCGCTGGCCAGACGTGTCTTCGATTGGTCATTGCAAATTCCCCTCAAGCAGGGGCTGGCGGAAAGCTGGCAATGGCTGAAAGACACATCCGGTCGGGTCTGAATGCCCTGTTTCGTATGAAATGCAGCTCAAGGTGTCGGTCCTTCATCGCGGTTTCAATTCGGCGCTATCAGATTTTGCGGGTGTGGAAGGATGCGCAGAAGGCCTTGGTTCGCTGGGCAGAGAACCACAGTACCCGGTAGCTGTTGCCAAGCGACGAGAAGAGCGCCAACAGCGCGGCTTTTGGATCAGCGCGCAAATGCATCCGGCAAACGTCTGGCCATGAACAAGGGTTTTCAGATAGGATGATGCCGACAAGCAGTCTCGCACCTCGCGAACAAGATGTCGGATGTCATGAGAGTCGTTGATGGAAAAACCTGTGAAAGTGTCGGTTGTTGTGGCTGTCTACAACAACCATGGTGCGCTGAGCATCACCCATCAGCAGGTTCAAAGTGTCTTTGCCACCGCGCTTCCCGACCACATATACGAACTGATCTTTGTCAATGACGGTTCAAGAGATGCCTCTCTGGACGAGTTGCTGCTGATCCACGCCAAGGATCCGCAAGTCAAGGTTCTGAACTTTACCCGCAACTTCGGCCAGATGGCAGCTATGCTGGCCGGTTTTGCCGAAGCGACGGGCGATGTTGTGATCAATGTTTCCGCCGATCTGCAGGATCCGCTGAGCCTGATCCCGGAAATGTTGCAAAGCTGGGCTGCCGGGGGCGAGATCGTGATTTGCCATCGCACCGAGCGCGAGGATTCGGCATCGGCCAAGCTGTTTTCGCGGCTGGCTTACGGCATTTTGCGCATCGCGCAGCCCAATATGCCCGAGGGTGGATTTGACTATGTCCTGATGGACCGGAAGGTCATGGATGTGTTCAACTCCATCGACGTGCGGCACCGGTACTTTCAGGGCGATTTGCTGTGGACCGGCTACCGAACCACCCTGATCCCATATGTACGCCAAGAGCGCACGATCGGCAAATCGCAGTATAGCTTCGCGAAAAAGCTGAAGAATTTCATTGATGCCGTGCTGGATGTCTCTTATCTGCCGATAAGACTTATGTCGTTGGCCGGGGTGATTACGGCCGCGCTGGGCTTGGTTTACGCGGTGACCATCGTGTTGGCCTGGTTTGCCGGAAACTCCCCATTCCAAGGTTGGGCCCCGATCATGATTCTGATCCTGATCATCGGGGGCATGATCATGGTCATGTTGGGGGTGATCGGTGAATATGTCTGGCGCATCAATGAAGAGGTGCGAAAGCGGCCAAACTTCGTCATTCGCGACCGCTTCGAATGACACATCCCGCGTCCGATCTCGATCCCCAAGCCGAAAGACCGGGCCAGACGCGCACTTTGGTCGAGCTTGGAAAGTATCTGCTGTTGGGTGGCGGAAACTTCGTTCTGTCGCTGGCGGTCTTCACGCTCGGCACCAAGGTGATGCTGCTGCACTACCTCATCGCGCTGGTGGCGGCCTGGTTCGTTGGCATGCTGTTCATGTATGTGACCAATTTCCTATGGGTCTTCAACGCCAACGGCCCCCTGATGTTTGACGCCCGGTTCCGGCGGTTTTTCGGAGTTGGGGTGGTGTCGATCTGCCTTAACAGCGCGGTTTTGCATCTGATTGTGCAAGGTTGGCAAACGGACCCGTTCTGGACGCAGATGGCCCTGTTGCCGCTGGTGGT
>JANXPK010000342.1 GCA_025357355.1 Rhodobacterales bacterium | reverse complement strand
TGATCTCGACCGAGAACATGACGCTTGGCACCTCAGCCCACCGTCACGACCTCGCCGCCTTGAACGAACCCCTGCGCAGCCATGGCGGCCTTACCGAACAAGAGGTGCCGTTCATCGTCAACCGCGTGCTGGACCTGCCCTCGCAGCCCACCTTGCGCAACTTTGATGCCTTCTTCTACGCCACCACGGCGGCGGCACTATGACCGCCCCCATCCCCATGCGGCACGAGGCGATGCGCATCGCCGGGCGCAAGGTCGACACAAAGGACCGCGTGCCGGTCCACTACCCCTTTACCGGCGAACAGGTAGGCTCGGTCCCCGCAGGCACCGCCGAACACGCGCGTGAGGCTTTTGCCATCGCCGCCGCCTATCAGCCCGGCCTCACGCGGTACGAACGCCAGAAGATCCTGCTCAACGTCGCAAGGATCATCAGCGACCGTAAAGCCGAACTGGCGCCAATCATCACGGCGGAATTGGGGATTTCGCTGGCCGACGCGCTTTACGAATGCGGCCGCGCCTACGACGTCTACACCCTGACCGGCCAGATGTGCATCCACGACGATGGCGAGATCTTCTCCTGCGACCTGACCCCGCACAGCAAGGCCCGCAAGATCTTCACCACCCGCGAACCCTTGCGCGCCATCTCGGCCATCACCCCGTTCAACCACCCCCTGAACATGATAAGCCACAAGATCGCCCCGGCGATTGCCACCAACAACTGCATTGTCTGCAAACCCACCGAATTGACCCCGCTGACCGCGATCTGGCTGGCGGACGCGATTTACGAGGCCGGGTTGCCGCCGCAGATGCTGTCGGTCGTCACCGGCTGGCCTGCGGATATCGGCGACGAGATGATCACCAATCCCGATTTCGATCTGATCACCTTCACCGGCGGCATTCCGGTCGGCAAGATGATCGCGGCCAAGTCAGTTTACAAGCGGCAGGTGCTGGAACTGGGCGGCAATGACCCGCTGATCATCTGCAGCGATCTTTCCGATGCCGACCTTGCGCGGGCCGCGGATCTCGCTGTCGCCGGGGCCACCAAGAATTCCGGCCAACGCTGCACCGCAGTCAAGCGCATCCTGTGTCAGGACAGCGTCGCGGACCGCTTTGTGCCGCTGGTGCTGGAGCGGGCCAAGAAGCTGCGCTTTGGCGATCCGATGGACCCCAAGACTGACCTTGGCACGGTCGTTCACGCCCGCGCGGCGGAACTGTTCGAAAAGCGCGTCTATCTGGCGCAG
>JANXPK010000723.1 GCA_025357355.1 Rhodobacterales bacterium | reverse complement strand
GCGGATATCGGGCGCGGCGGTCCAGGTGCAAGCCAGGATACCGAGGCCCCCGGCATTGCTGACCGCAGCCACCAGTTCGGGATTGGTGGCGCCCCCCATCCCGGCCAGAACGACCGGATGGGTGATCCCCAATGTGTCACAGACGGCTGTGTGCATCCGGCACCTTCCTTTGGTGACCCGACGCTAGCATGGGCGGCAACCTCGGGCAATGACGGCCACCCTACCCCAACCTGACCCCTTCCCTGACCAGATCATCCGTCACCTGCTGGATCGCCTTTTCCAGCGTCTCGGCGATGAAATCGACGTCGGTTTCGGTGATGATCAAGGGCGGCGACATGACGTTGAGGTGGCCGATGGGGCGGACCAGAAGGCCCATGTCCTCGCAGGCGTTGGAGATGCGTTTGGACTCGTTGACGCCGTCGGGCAGCAGGGCTTTGGTGGTCTTGTCGGCGACATTCTCGACGCAGAGCATCAACTTGCGGCCACGGACTTGACCGACCAGCGGCAGGGCCTCGAGTGCTTTCATCCGAGTTTCGAAATAAGCGCCGACCGCGGTCGCATTGGCGAGCAGGTCCTCGCGTTCGATGATCTCGATGTTCTTGAGACCGGCGGCGCAGGCGACGGGGTGGCCGGAATAGGTCAGGCCGGAGGTGAACCAGCGCTCGCCGCCCTTGGCCATGACGTTCCAGATGCGGTCCGAGAATATGACGGCGCCAAGCGGGATGTAGCCGGAGGTCAGGCCCTTGGCGGCGGTGATGATGTCGGGCTGGACGCCGAATTCGGCAAGCGAGGCGAACCAGTGGCCAAGGCGGCCGAAGGCGGTGACAACCTCGTCGGCGATGAAGAGGATGTCGTGGCGCTGGCAGACATCCCACATGCGTTTGAGATAGCCTTCTGGCGGGATGATGATGCCGCCGGAGGCCTGGATAGGCTCGGCGATGAAGCCGCCGATGCGGTCTGCGCCGACGCGGGCGATCAGAGCTTCGAACTCGGCGACGAGGTCATCGCAGAATTGGGCTTCGGTCATGTGGGACGGACGGCGGTAGGGGTTGGGGCAGCGCAGGTGGTGGATGCCGTCGGTCTTGTAGCGAAACTCCTCCACCCGGTCGCCGGGGCGCTTGCCGACCGATTGGCTGAGGTAGGTGGAGCCATGGTAGGAATGGTCGCGCGCCACGATGTCGGTTTTCTGGGGGTTGCCGTTGGCGTGGTGGTAATAGGCGACCATGCGGACGGCAGTGTCGACGGCGGTGGAGCCGCCGGTGGTGAAGTGGACGCGGTTGAGATCGCCGGGGGCCAGTTCGGCCAGTTTGGCGGCAAGACGGGCGGCGGGGTCGTTGGTCATATCGACGAAGGTGTTGGAGAAGGCCAGCCGTTCGACCTGTTCGGCGATGGCGGTGGCCATTTCGCGGCGGCCGAGACCGATGTTGGTGCACCACAGGCCGCCCACGGCGTCGAAATAGCGCTTGCCATCGGCATCCCACAGCCAGGCGCCCTGCCCTTTTGTGATGACCAGCGAGCCCTTGCGTTCGAACGGGCCGAAATTGGCCCACGGGTGGAGGGTGTGGGCACGGTCCATCTCCCACAGGTCCTGATTGGTCCGGGTAGCAGCGCGGGCAGACATATTGAATCTCCAGTCAATAGGATGCAGCGAACATACAGAACCGGACAAGAAGGTCCAGAGAAATTTGATCAAAAGATTGCGGCGGTCAGAACAGCGTCTGTTTGGCCTTGGCGATGCTGAAACCGTGGCCGAGCGCGTTCTGGCAGGTGATGCCGGTCTTTTCAGATTGACAGCTGAACTCTCCCAGCGTGGCGGATTGGCCGTAGCCCAGCACCAGCGAGCCGGGCTGAATGACGGTGTCGCCGTGGCACATCACCGAACCCCTGGTCTCGCCTGCGCCGATGGCGAAGCTGTCGCCCCAATCGAGGTCGCAATCCTTTGGCCTGTGGGTGAAGCTGGGGGTCAGCGCGGTCATGTCGCAGCGCACCCCGGCATAGTCGCCCTTCATCAGGACGCAGTTGATGTTGCCGGAGGGCGACTGGAAATAAACAAAGTCGTCGGCAAGAGCGGGAGTGGCGAGCAGGATCAAGGTCAAAACGAGCTTCATGATGCCTCCATTGTGAATGGCGACAGGGTGGGCTGGCTGGGCCATTCCGTCAAGGCAGCGGTTGCGCCCGTTCGACCAGCCTTGCAAAGAAGCTGGCACCGATGGGGGCGGCCTCGTCGTTGAAGTCGAAGGCGGGATGGTGCAGCCCGGC
>JANXPK010000722.1 GCA_025357355.1 Rhodobacterales bacterium | reverse complement strand
CTGGCCTTGGTGATGCCGATGATCGGGGCGGTGACGCCGGGCTTCTGGCGCACCCAGGCCAAGGCCACTTGCGCCATCGAGTGGCCCAGTTCGGCGGCAAGCGACTGCACGGCGGCGATGACCTTGGCGTCGGCGTCCGGGGTGCGGTCGAACAGGAATTTCATGTAGGCATCGGTGGCGCCGCGTTCGGTTTGCAGGCCGACCGGGCGGGCAAGACGGCCACGGGCAATCGGGCTCCACGGGATCATGCCGACACCCTGGTCAAGGCACAGCGGCGCCATCTCGTGTTCCTCTTCGCGGTAAAGCAGGCTGATCTGGTTCTGCATCGAGATGAAGGGGGTCAGGTGGTTGGTGCGGGCCACCGCTTGCGCCTTGGCAAACTGCCAGGCCCACATGGTGGAGGCGCCGATGTAACGGGCCTTGCCCGCGCGAACGACGTCATGCAGGGCGGCCATGGTTTCCTCGATGGGGGTGTCGTTGTCCCAGCGGTGGATCTGGTAAAGGTCGACGTGATCGGTCTTGAGGCGGCGCAGGCTGGCGTCGATGTTGTGCAGGATGGCCCGGCGGGACAGGCCGCGCATCTGCGGTTCGGCCAGCATCACACCGCAGACCTTGGTGGCAAGGACAATCTCGTCGCGGCGGGCGATGGACCACAGGTAGTCGCCAAGGATTTCTTCGGACGAGCCGTCGGAATAGACATTGGCGGTGTCGAAGAAGTTGATCCCGGCCTCGTAGGCCTGGCGGATCAGGGGTTCGGCGCGATCCTTGGGCAGGGTCCAGCTGTGACCGCCGCGGGCGGGGTCGCCGAAGGACATGCAGCCGAGGCAAAGGGCAGAGACCTTGAGGCCGGAGGTGCCGATGCGGCGGGTGTTCATGGGATGGCTCCTGTGGGATTTGCGGGCAGGGTAGACCTGCGGCGGGCAAAGGTCCACGTCCCGGCACCCCTTGCCGCGAGGATGCGCGGCAGTCAGTGTAGGGCAAAGACAGGGGGGGCACATGGCCGGGTTGGACGAGGTTGGGCTGGCAAGGGCGCTGGATTTGTTGCCGCAGCGGTTCAAGGGGCCGGGCGGGGTGGCGGGTGTGGTCAAGGACGGGCGGGTGATTGCGCGCCGGGTCTGGGGCTATGCCGATATGGTGGAGCGGGTCGCGATGACCGGGGCGACGCGGCTGCCGATCTGTTCGATCAGCAAGCAGTTCACCGTCGCCCTGCTTTTGGATCAGGTGACCGACCCTGCGACGCTTGACCCGTTCGTGGCCGATTATCTGCCTGCGTTCAAAGGCACCCTGCCGACCGTACAGCAGTTGGCCGACAACCAGTCGGGCTTGCGCGACTACTGGGCGCTGACTGTCCTGCATGGCGCCGCACCGGAGCAGGAATTTCGCCGGTCGGATGCCATGCCAGTGATTGCGCGGATGAAGACCGGACATTTCGCGCCCGGCACCAGCTATTCCTATTGCAACAACAACTTCCGCATTCTGGGCGATCTGATCGAGCGGGCGAGTGGCCGTGATCTGGCGACGTTGCTGCGCGAGCGCATCTTTGCGCCCGCAGGCATGGCAACGGCTGAATTGCGCCCTGACACGCGCCATAACGCCGATGGCGTGGTGGGCTATGAGGGCAATGACGCCGTGGGCTTTCTGCCTGCGGTGAACGGTATCTACTGGGCGGGCGACGCGGGGATTTCGGCCGCGCTGGACGACATGCTGGCGTGGGAGCAGTACATCGACGCCACGCGGAACAATGCGCAAGGCCTGTACAACCGCCTGTGCCGAAGCCCGCGTTTTGCGGATGGCAGTCCTGCAAGCTATGCCAATGGGATTGCGCATGCCGAGGTTGCCGGTCGTGCCACTACGGGCCATGGCGGCGCCCTGCGCGGGTTTCGGGCGCACAGGCGCCACGTCGGGTCAGAGCGGCTGTCGGTGGTGGTGATGTTCAACCACGAGGCCGACGCACATGGCGCAGCGCTGGGCCTGATCGAGGCGGCGCTGGGCTTTGCCGAGCCGCAGGCGGCGTCGGCTGCGGGATGGCAGGGCCTGTGGCTTGACCCCGAGCAGGAGTTGCTGTTGCGGACCACGGTCGAGGGTGACGAGGTCGTGCTGCACTACGCCACCACATCGGCCAAGCTGAAGGTGGCGGCCGATGGGTTGGCGCGGGGCAAGGGTGTCAGCCTGCAGCGGCAGGGTGATGCGATGGTGATGCAGCGCGAGGATGAGAATTTGACGGTCACGGCCCGCGCGCTGCAGCCCGTTGAGACGGCAGATGGGGCGGCCATCACCGGCAGTTACTGGTCCGGCGAACTGGAGGCGAGCCTGGTGATCACGGCGCAGGACGGTGCCGCCTATGCCGGGTTCGCGGGGATGCTGGGCCGTGGGCCGATGGAGCGGATGTATCCGGTGGCACAGGATGTCTGGATCATCACCACGCGGCGGTCGATGGACGCCTCACCGCCCGGTGACTGGACTGTGCTGATCCGTCGCGACGCGGGTGGGGCAGTCACGGGGCTGACGCTGGGTTGCTGGCTGGCGCGGCGGATCGAGTATCGGCGGCAAGGGTAGGGCTGGGCATGGGGCGTCGACAAGAGCAGATCGGCCGCATTTGGCGCAAACCCGAACGGCCTGATGGGACTTGAGCCCTGATGACCTCAGCGCGCCCGGAGCCATTGGCCCGGACGCGCACTTCCGTCTTGCAGGGTCTGGTCAGCAAGCCGCAGTGTAGCGGCTGCCGTTGGCGCGTTGGTAAAGGCACTGGCCATTGGCCGAGTGTTCGATCAAGCTTCCGGCAACCAGCCCGACGGCACCACCCAATGCGGCGCCTTCGACCGGATTGCCCGGCGCGACGAGGGCGCCGACAGCTGCCCCGCCCACGGTGCAAATCTGCTGGCTTGGGGTCATCCCGTCACAGGCCGCCAGCAGGCCAAGCGCCGGGAGTATCAAGAAAATCTTCTGCATCACATCTCCATTTCAGGCGACTGAATTCGTCGCCGCTGCTCATCATCACGTTTGAGCCTGTGTGCAACCTAGACTGAGTTTTCCGATCGGGCTTGATGCACATTAGTTTGCAGAATCACAATTTGAGCTTGATCCAAGGTGTGACGATCCGGGCCGGAGAGTTGGGGTGGCGACCGGCGCGCTGTTGCGCAAATGGGTCGCTTGGGGGAAACTGTTGGTTATTGCAGGTGTGGTCGACGCCTGACCCCGATGGCAGTACAGTGTCACGATGCGGGGGTCGAAGGCACAACCCGAACGCTGGGCCAGTCGCAATTGGGGCTGGACCGGCGGTCCTGCCCGTGTCGATTGCGCCCCAAACAAGGTCTGAGCCGATGAAATCATTCACGAAAACCTATCAGGTAAAGGCTAGCCCGGCGGCGATCCTTGCCGCATTGACCGATGCCGATCAGGTGGCGCGATGGTCGGGCAGCCCAGCTATCATGACGAGGCACAGCGGGGCGGCATTCTCGTTGTGGGGCGGGTCGATCCATGGGGTGAACCGCATGGTGGCGCCCGATCTGCTGGTTCAGGACTGGAAGGAAGAGGACTGGGACGAATTTTCGACCGTGACCTTTCGCCTGACCGCCAAGGGAGGCTTTACGACGGTCCAGCTGACCCATGACGGCATTCCGGACGCGAACCTGGCGTCGATCGCAGCCGGCTGGGACGAGTATTACATGGGGCCGCTGACGGACTACCTCGAAGCCGCCAGCCCCTAGCCGCATTTCGAATGGCCGCAATTGCCGCAGGTCATGCAGCCCTCGACCATGCGCATCTCGTAGGCGCCGCAGTTGGGGCAAGCGGGGCCGTGGGGCGCCTCGCCCTCCGCGATGGGCTCGGCCTTGGGGTCGGATTTGAGACCGAGGCCCTCGCCGTCGATGAAACCGATGGCGACCAGATGGCGTTCGATCACCCCACCGATGGCGGCGAGGATCGAGGGGATGTAGCGCCCCTCCATCCACGCCCCGCCGCGCGGGTCGAACACCGCCTTCAGCTCTTCGACCACAAACGAAATATCGCCGCCGCGCCGGAACACCGCCGAGATCATCCGGGTCAACGCCACGGTCCAGGCGAAATGCTCCATGTTCTTGGAATTGATGAACACCTCGAACGGGCGGCGCTGACCGGCGATGACGATGTCGTTGAGGGTGATATAGAGCGCGTGTTCGGAGCCCGGCCATTTGACCTTGTAAGTCTGCCCTTCCAGCGCCGGAGGCCGGCCCAATGGTTCGGACAGATAGACAGCGTCGGACGCGGGCTTGGGTGGCGGCGGCTGCGATACCGACAGCACGGCGCCTGTCACCGCGTTGGGCCGGTAGGTGGTGCAGCCCTTGCAGCCCTGATCCCAGGCGGCCATGTAGACCTCGGCGAAGGCATCAAAGCTGATATCTTCGGGGCAGTTGATGGTCTTGGAAATGCTGGAGTCCACCCATCTTTGCGCCGCCGCCTGCATGCGGACATGATCGAGCGGCGGCAGGGTCTGGGCGTTGACGAAATGGTCGGGCAATGGAGCGTCGCCGTGGGTTTGGCGCCACAGGCGGACGGCATAATCGACGACCTCTTCCTCGGTCCGGGAGCCGTCCTTTTGCAGGACCTTGCGGCTGTAGGCATAGGCGAAGACCGGCTCGATGCCGGAGGAGACGTTGCCTGCGTAAAGACTGATGGTGCCGGTGGGGGCGATGGAGGTGAGAAGCGCGTTGCGGATGCCGTGGGCGCGGATGGCATCGCGGACATCCGCGTCCATCGCCGTCATGTTGCCCGAGGCGAGATAGGGCTCGGCATCGAACAGCGGAAAGGCGCCCTTTTCGCGGGCAAGGTCCACCGAGGCGAGATAGGCAGCACGGGCGATAGCGTGCATCCACGCCTCGGTCTGCTGCGCAGCCTCGGGCGAGCCATAGCGCAAGCCGGTCATCAAGAGGGCATCTGCGAGCCCGGTGACGCCAAGACCGATACGCCGTTTGGCCTGCGCCTCTGCCGCTTGCTGCGGCAAGGGGAAGCGCGAGGCGTCGACGGTGTTGTCCATCATGCGGATGGCAACGCGCACCAGTGCATCCAGCGCCTTGGGGTCGAGCCGGGCCTTCTTGGTGAACGGATGGGTCACCAGGGTCGGCAGGTTGACCGACCCCAACAGGCAGGCGCCATAGGGCGGCAAGGGTTGCTCGCCGCACGGGTTGGTTGCCGAGATTTTCTCGACATAATTCAGGTTGTTGGCGGCGTTGATGCGGTCGATGAAGATGACGCCGGGCTCGGCAAAGTCATAGGTGTTGCGCATGATCCGGTTCCACAGGTCACGCGCGGGCAGGGTCTGGTAGGTCAGGCCGCCAAAGGTCAGTCCCCAGGAGCCATCCGCCTTGACGGCGGCCATGAAAGCGTCGGTGACCAGCACCGACAGGTTGAACATGCGCAGGCGGGCGGGGTC
>JANXPK010000302.1 GCA_025357355.1 Rhodobacterales bacterium | reverse complement strand
CATTGCCCTACCTTAGCCGGGCAAACACCAGTCGCTTTGATCAGGATCAAACAAGAGGTCGCCTATGTCGCTGCACGCGCCGAAACTTGCGCCCCAGGATTGCGGAGATTGTCCGATCAGGCATCGCGCCGTGTGTTCGCGCTGCGAAGCGGACGAACTGGCCCGGCTGGAAGAGATGAAATACTACCGCAGTTTCCAGGCTGGCCAGACTGTGATCTGGTCGGGCGACCGCATGGATTTCGTGGCCTCTGTTGTGACCGGCATTGCGACGCTGACCCAGACGATGGAGGATGGCAGGCGGCAGATGGTCGGTTTGCTGCTGCCTTCGGATTTCGTCGGGCGGCCAGGACGCTCCACAGCGCCTTTTGATGTGACCGCGACCACGGATCTGGTGATGTGCTGCTTTCGCAAGAAGCCATTCGAAGACATGATGAATGTCACCCCCCATGTCGCGCAGCGCTTGTTGGAAATGACGCTGGACGAACTGGATGCCGCGCGGGAATGGATGCTGCTTTTGGGTCGCAAGACGGCGCGGGAAAAGATTGCAAGCCTGCTCGCAATCATCGCCCGGCGCGACGCCGGGTTGAGGCTTCGTGCGGCCAAAGGGTCTTTGCATTTCGATCTGCCGCTGACCCGCGAGGAAATGGCGGATTATCTGGGCCTGACGCTGGAAACGGTCAGTCGGCAAATGAGCGCGCTTAAGCGGGACGGGGTCATCGAGATGGAAGAAAAACGCCGCATCGTGGTGCCGGATTTCGACCTTTTGTTCGATGAAACCGGGGACGATACTGATGGCGGGATGGTAGCCTGAAACTAGTGTCCGCGTGTGGACACTTTTGAATGTACGGCAATATCAATAGCCTGACATTTTTCGTTAATCGGATTTAAACGAATAGGCGCGTTTGACATCGTCGAGTTCGTGGCTTGATCGGTGGCCCGGTCGTTATCCCATCGGGTCCGGCGCCGGGTTGGCGCCGCAGACCAGAACGGCGACGGTCTCTCCCAGTGCAGGGCGATAGGCGCCCGACAAGAGTGCCGCCAGTGCGGCGGCGCCCGCCGGTTCGACCAGTTGCCGCAGGCTGCGCCACAAAAGTGTCTGCGCGGCGGAAATGGCCTCGTCGGTCACCAGAACCGGTATTATCCCCTGACTGACCGCGAGATCATAGGCGATGCGGCCGATCTTGCTGGACCCCAAGGCGTTTGCCGCGATGCCGCCCACCGAAACTACGGTATCGGGGCCGGAGATGAGCGCTTGGTGCAAGGTCGGCGCCAGTTCCGGCTCTACCGCCACGATCTTGCGGCGACCCTGAAGCCAGGCCATTGCCCCGGCGATGAGCCCACCACCACCAACGGCGATCAGAACGGTGTCGGCGTCAAGACCCTGATCCTCCCATTCCCGCAGCAACGTGCCTTGGCCTGCGACGGTCGCTGGTGCGTCATACGGGTGGATCTGCATGGCGCCGTTCGTCTGGGCGTGGGTCAAGGCGCGCGCGGCGGCATCGGCGTAGACGCCGGGCACCACCTCCAGATCGGCGCCTTGCTGGCGGATCAGGGCGATCTTGGCAGGTCCGGCATATTCGGGAACGAAAATCTTGGCAGAATGGCCCAGGGTTCGGGCGGCATAGGCAACCGCGGCGCCGTGATTTCCGCCCGATGCGGCAACGACACCGGCAGCGGGAACGGGCAGCGACAGGAGGGTGTTGAACGCCCCGCGCGCCTTGAAACTGCCGGTATGCTGCATCTGTTCAAGTTTCAGCGTAACCGGACCGATGCCGGGCAGATCGACGCGCAGGATCGGCGTGCGCCGGATGTAGGGCGCGATGCGCAAGGCTGCGGCCCCGATCTCGTTCTGCCAATCCATGCCAAGAACCTTTCCATGCTCAAACCAACGCTATAGGTCTGACGACATTCAAACAATCGCAAGTGACAACGACCATGAATGACGATCCCAGCTCGCATCCGTTCCGCGACTCGGCCCAGGACGTGGCAGCAACGCACCGGCTGCCCGACACACCACAGACCCGCGCGCCGGCTTACCGGTTGGCGTTCATCGACGACGATTTCATGACGCGGCAAGAGCTTAGGCCGGTGCGCTTGCAACTGGAATTGCTCAAACCACAGATGATATTGGACGAGCGCGGGATCAAGTCGACGGTGGTGATGTTCGGCGGGGCCCGCATTCCCGATCCGGCGCGCATTGAAAGCGCGCAGACGCCGGGACTGGCGGCATTAGCGCGCTATTACGACGAGGCCCGGCGGTTCGCCCGTGCGATTACGGACCGCAGCCTGCTGACCTATGGCCGCGAGCATGTGATCTGCACCGGGGGCGGGCCGGGGGTGATGGAGGCGGGTAATCGGGGGGCTGACGAGGCGGGCGGCCAATCGATCGGGCTGAACATCGTGCTGCCCCACGAACAAGCGCCCAACACCTATGTGACACCGGATTTATCGTTCAATTTCCATTACTTCGCCATCCGCAAGATGCATTTCCTGATGCGGGCCGAGGCCGTCTGCATCTTTCCCGGCGGCTTTGGCACCATGGACGAGATGTTCGAGGCGCTGACCCTGATCCAGACCGGAAGGATGAAGGCGGTGCCGTTTCTGTTGTTCGGGCGGGCATGGTGGGAAAAGATCATCAACTGGCAAGCGTTGGCTGAGGCCGGGGTGATCAATCCAAGTGACCTCAACCTGTTCCAGTTCGTGGAAACCGCGGAAGAGGCATTGGCGGCGATGGACGCCTGGCCGCGCTAGACCGTGTTGCGAGGGTGGGGCGGTGGAGGGGCGGGAATGACCGATCATCACGGTGCGGGGTTCCGCATCGGCCAGGCGCCGCCAAGCCCTTGAGAACGCCGCGTTAATTGGCCGGATTAACGAAAGATGAACGACCTACAAATCCCCTACATTCCGCCTACATTGCCACTACACCAGATGCGAAGTTTTCGGCACCGACCTTGCGTTAACCATCAACCAGCGAATCGCTGGCGAGGTCCTGAAAGTGAACGGCAAGGATTGCGTCCGGGCAAACGCAACACACTTCAGAGGCCAAGGCGTTGCAGGGCGGCGTCGATCGGGGACCAGTCCGTCAGGATCAGGCGGACGGGCAGGGTCAGCACCTGGCCACGAAACCGGGCGGGAAGGCGGACAGCATCTTTTTCGGTGGTGACAAGTTGGGCGCCACGGGCGGAAGCCTCAAGCGTAAGTCGGCGGAGCATGGCTTCGCTGAAGGGTTGGTGATCATCCAGCGGCACTTCGCGCAGGACCTTGGCGCCAAGGCCGCGCAGGGTGGCAAAGAACTTGGCCGGGTTGCCGATGCCGGCAAAGGCGATGACGGGCGCGCCGGTCCAGTCCATTCCGGTCGGCAAGGGTTCGAGTGTGGCCTTGACGACGGGCTTGCCGAGGGGGTTCCAAAGCTGATGAAAGCGGTCCTGAGCGGCGCTGTCGCCGATGGACAGCACCAGATCGGCGCGGGCAAGACCGGCTGGCACCGGTTCGCGCAAGGGGCCCGCGGGCAGACAGCGGCCGTTGCCGAAGCCCAAGGCGGCGTCGACAACCACCAGCGACAGGTCCTTGATCACGCCGGGGTTCTGAAAGCCGTCATCAAGCACGATCACCCCGGCGCCCGATGCCTCGGCCAGCCGGACGGCGGCGGCGCGGTCGCGGCCGATGAAGGTGGGGGCAAAGGCCGCCAGCAGCAGGGGCTCGTCGCCAACCTCGGCGGCGCCGTGCCGTCCCTCATGCACCTGTACCGGCCCGGCAATGGTGCCGCCATAGCCCCGGCTAACCACGGCGACGCGGGCACCACGACGGGTCAACCGGTCGATCAACGCGATGGAGGCAGGGGTCTTGCCAGTGCCGCCAACATTCAGATTTCCAATGCAAATCACCGGAACCGAGGCGCGATAACCGGGTCGGGCGACGCGATAGGCGGTTGCGGCGGCATAGGCCCAGCCCAGGGGCGCCAGCAGGTGCGCGGCAAGGCCGGGGTGCGCTGGCGGGTTTGACCAAAAGCCGGGCGGACGCATCAATCCGGCCCGTCCATCAGGCGGCGGATCAGGGTCATGGCTTGTTCGGTCCCCTCCACCCCCTCGGAGGCCACGGTCCAGGCGGCGCGGGCCTGTCTGGCGGCGCGGTCGGGCGACAGAAGATCGCCCAGCGCTTCGGCAAGATCGCCGCCCGAGGTCACGATCCGCGCTGCGCGCGCGGAACCCAGCCGCCCGAAGGCCTGACCATAGATGCCGGGGCGCGGGCCGTACAGGATGGCGGAACCAAGGGCCGCAGGCTCCATCGGGTTGCGCGAGCAGCCGTCGCCTTCGAGGCTGCCGCCCATGAACGTCACTGGCGCCAGGCGGTACCACAGGCCGTATTCGGAGGCGTCCACGACATAGACCTCGGTCTCGGTCTCGGGGTCCTGTTCGGTGCGGCGCAGGGCCACCCGCCAGTTCTGTTCGCTTTCCATTCTGGCGACGATGGCCTCGGCAGACGCCGCATCCTGCGGCACGAAGATCATCAAGAGACGGTGGGCAAGTTGCAGAGCCTCACGGTGGGCAGCGATGACATGATCAACCTCTTGTGGTGCAACGTCAGCGGCGACCCAGATCGGGCGTGTCGCCATCATGGCCGCAAGGGCCGCGCGATCGGATTCAACGCATGGCAAGGCAGCGCTCGCCTCTTCCATGCGGCCGGTGATGGTGATCTGGGCGGGCTCGGCGCCGGCTTTTTGAAAGGCGCGGTGGGCGGTGTCGTCGAGGACGAGGATGTGGTCGAAGGTTTGCAGGGCGGCCTTGATCAGGCCGGGATACCAGCCTTCGCGGCCCGGCAAAAGACCGGGTTGGCGGCCGTTGACCATCAAGAGCGGCAGACGGCGCAGGGTGCATTCGTGGATCATCGCCGGAAACAGCGCGCCATCGCAGAAAACCGCCAGTTCCGGGCGCCAGTGGTTCAGAAAATCCTGCGCGGCACGGGGGTGGTCTGCGGGGGCAGGTTGAGACAAAAGATCGCCAGTATTGGTGGCATGATCTGTGGTCAGCACGACATTGACCCCGTCCGCCTCGCGCAATTGACGCGCCAGCTCGCGCATGGCGGCCAAGGCTTCCGGCCCCGGGGCATGCAGCCAGACCAGCCGACCGCCTGGCCGTTCCGGCAGCGCTGTGGACGCGACCTGACCGGGGCGTCCGGCGAGGTTATAGAGGGTGAGGCCTAGGGAATATGACATGCTGGCAATGGGTTAAGGCGACCTTATGTCGTCATCGCCTCGGTTTCCGAACCGGGGGAGGTCTCTTCGCTCAGGCGGTGAATATTGGCGATGAAATAGCGCATATGGGCATTGTCGACGGTGCGCTGCGCCTCGGCCTTCCAGGCGAGGTAGGCGGTTTCATAATTGGGGAACATGCCGACGATGTGGATCCTGGTCACATCGCGGAAGACGTTCTTTTCGGGCGAGACAAGCTCGCCGCCGAAGACGAGGTGCAGGCGTTGGGGCATTTCGGACTCCGGGTTCGCTGAAGGCTTTGTTATCGCAAAACGAGGGTAAGGGGAAACGGGTTAACGGGGGTGAAAGGTGTGAGGCAAGGGGGCGGGGAAGGGCGGGGAGGCTGCTGGCAAGGCGTTGAGAACGCTGAGTTAACGGGCCGGATTAACGAAAAATGAAGGACCTACAAATAACCTACAACGCAACTACATTGCCTCTACAGGAAAATCTTGGGAAGCGGCTTTGGCGGCGGATTAACCATGGGGCGCGAATCTGTGGCGCGCGCGCTGCGGCAGGTGCGCAATGAATGCGCACCCTACGCGGGGGCTGGGTCGCCGGGCGTTGACCGGGTTGACGAAAGGGGTAGGGTTGGCGAGGAAAGGTGCGCCATGAATGCGCACCCTACGCGGGGGCCGGGATGAAAGCACGGATTGACGGGGTGATCGAGGCGGCGTTGGGCAGCCGGATCGTGGGATGCGTGGTGTTGGTGAACCGGGGTGGCAGCCAGGTTTACGCGCGGGCGGCGGGGCTGGCGGACCGCGAGACGGGGCGCAAGATGCAGGAGGATGCGATCTTTCGCCTCGCCTCGGTCACCAAGCCGATCGTGGCGGCTTGCGTGCTGCGGATGGTCGATCTGGGGTTGATCGGGCTGGATGATCGGGTGACGAAATTCCTGCCGGGGTTCAGACCGCGCTGTCCGGACGGGTCGGAGGGGGTGATCCTGATCCGGCATCTGCTGACCCACACCTCGGGGTTGACTTATGACGGCGGCGGGGATTATCCGCGCGGGCTGTCGGGGCCATTGATCCCGCTGGACGAGGTGATGCGGGGCATTGCGGCGCAGCCTTTGCTGTTCGTGCCGGGGACGGGTTGGGAATATGGCATGTCGATCGATGTGCTGGGGGCGGTGGTAGCAGCGATCAATGGTTCGGACGTCGGTGGTGCGGTGGCGCGTTATGTGACGGGGCCGCTGGGCATGGGCGATACCCTGTTCGGGGTGCGCGATGCGGCGCGGCTGGCGGTGCCTTATGCCGATGGATCGGTCAAGGAGGGGCGGCTGCCACGGCGGATGGGCGAGCCGGAGCGCGTGGTCGATGACGGCGGCGGGGTTACGGTGTTTTCGCCTGCCCGGATTTTCGAGCCGCGCGCGCCGCAGTCGGGGGGTGCCGGGATGGCAGGGACCACGGCGGATGTGATGCGGCTGCTGGAGGCGTTGCGCGGGGATTTCCTGACGCCAGCCCTGCGCGCGGCGGCCTTTGCCAACCAGATCGGTGCGGTGCCGCGACGCGAGCGCGATGCGGGCAAGCGGTTCAGCTATCTCGGGGCCTTGGTGGACGACCCGGCGGCGGCGGGTACGGCGATGCCGAGGGGCGCGGTTGATTGGGGCGGCGCCTGGGGGCACAACTGGATCGTGGACCGGGCAAGCGCGACATCGGTGATGGTCTGCACCAACACGGCGTTCGAGGGCTGCAACGGGCCGTTCCGGGAGGAGGTGGCGGCGGCGGTGTTTGGCTGAGGCAGCGGGGCCGGGTGGTGGTGGCAAGGAGGGGACAACGGGCGATGTGATGGCGTTGACGGAGGCGCAGTGCGGCGATTTCCTGGCGGTGTCGCTGCTTGAAGCTGCAATTTCCAACCGGATCGGCAGCCTGTGCGCCTTTGGGGTCGGGGGCCTTGGCTTTCTGGATGGGCAGGTGGATGCGGCAACGGGTGGCGCTTTGCCCGGGGGCAGTCGAGGGCTGTTATCGCCGAGGTGGCCGGAGCGGTGTTTGGCTAAGGGGACTCTGGCGGGGATATTTGGGCCAAAATGAAGGGGGTTTTGCAGCTTGCCCTATACAGGCAGGGATTTTCCATCTATGGCACCCCTCTGTCGGCCCAAGGATTCCGGGGCATGTGGGCGAGGAGGCCCGGCATGCAAAGGGGAATGAGGTGCCGCTGATCTGGTGCTTCATGGGGCTAAGGCCCCCTTTTGGGAAAAGACATGACCGATATTCAAATCGCGGCCCCTTTGGCTGCTGCTCTCGCATCCAAGGGATACGAGACGATGACCCCCGTACAACAGGCGATGCTGGGGACCGGTGTCGCCGGGCGCGACCTGTTGGTGTCGGCGCAGACCGGGTCGGGCAAGACCGTGGCCTTTGGCATTGCGATTGCCGATGAGCTGCTGCGCGGGGCGGATCAACTCTTGTACGCCGACACGCCGCTGGCGCTGGTGATTGCGCCGACGCGCGAGTTGGCGTTGCAGGTGGCGCGCGAGCTGGACTGGCTTTACAACGGCGCGTCAGCCAAGATTGCGACCTGTGTCGGTGGGATGGATTATCGCACCGAAAAGCGCAGCCTGGACCGTGGGGCGCATATTGTGGTGGGGACGCCGGGGCGCCTGCGTGACCATATCGAGCGCCATTCGCTGGACATGACGGGCATCCGCGCGGTTGTGCTGGACGAAGCCGACGAGATGCTCGACCTGGGGTTCCGCGAGGATCTGGAGTTCATTCTTGGCATGGCGCCGACCGAGCGGCGGACGCTGATGTTTTCGGCGACGGTTCCCAAGGAGATTGCGGCGCTGGCCAAGGATTTCCAGCGCGACGCCTTGCGCATCCAGACCCAGGGCGAGGCGCGCCAGCATGTCGACATCGAATATCGCGCCCTGTCCGTGGCGGTACGGGACCGCGAACATGCGATCTTCAACCTGCTGCGGTTTTACGAATCGCAAGCCGCACTGGTGTTTTGCAAGACCCGGGCCAATGTGAACCATCTGTTCGCCCGGATGAGCAACCGCGGCTTTCAGGCGGTGGCGCTGTCGGGCGAGTTGTCGCAGGCCGAGCGGACCCATGCCTTGCAAGCCCTGCGCGATGGCCGGGCGCGGGTGTGCATTGCGACCGACGTTGCAGCGCGGGGCATCGACTTGCCGGGGCTGGAACTGGTGATCCATGCTGATCTGCCGTCAAATTCGGAAGTGCTGTTGCACCGGTCGGGCCGCACCGGGCGGGCCGGCAACAAGGGCGTGTCGGCACTGATCGTGGTGCCGGCCGAGTTCAAGAAGGCGCAAAGGTTGCTGCAGGGTGCCAAGGTGGTGGCGAGCTGGGACAAGCCGCCGTCGGCCGATGAAGTGCAGGAGCGCGACGATCTGCGGTTGCTGGACCACCCGGTGCTGGCGGCGGATGTCAGTGACGAGGGCGATCTGGCGCAGAACCTGCTGGACCGCTATGGCGCTGCGCAGGTGGCCGGGGCCTTCATCCGGCTGTGGCGCGAGGGACGCTCGGCGCCCGAGGTGCTGTCGGACAATCTGGTGGTGCCAGCCTTGTCGGCACCACGTGAACGTGGTGAGTTCGGGCCGTCGGTATGGTTCCAGTTGTCGGTGGGCCGCACGGGCCGGGCCGAGGCGCGCTGGCTGTTGCCGAAGATCTGTGAGGCGGGCGGGATTACCAAGGACGGCATCGGCGCCATAAGGGTGCAAGAGGACCGCACCTTCGTGCAGATCCTGACGGCCGAG
>JANXPK010000287.1 GCA_025357355.1 Rhodobacterales bacterium | reverse complement strand
ACTGTCGCGGCCAAGATGGGGATGCCCGACCCGGACATGAACCCGCGCCTCAGGCTGGCGGTCAAGGCGGCCAAGGCGGTGTCGATGCCCAAGGACGTGATCGACCGGGCCATCAAGAAAAGCCAGATGGGCGACGGGGCGGACTACACCGAGATCCGCTATGAGGGCTACGGGGCCAATGGCATCGCGATCATGGTCGAGGCGATGACGGACAACCTGAACCGCACCGCGTCGAATGTGCGGTCGTATTTCACCAAATGCGGCGGCAATCTGGGGCAGACCGGTTCGGTCAGCCATGGCTTTGACCGGGTGGGCGAGATCACCTATCCGGCTGCGGTCGGGTCCGAAGACGAGGTGACGATGGCGGCACTGGAGGCCGGGGCCGATGACGTGGAAAGCGATGAGGACGGGCATTGGATTTACTGTTCGGTCGAGGCGCTGAACGCGGTGTCGGATGCAATGGAGAAGGCACTGGGCGAATCGACGGAAAGCAAGCTGATCTGGAAGGCGCAGGTGCTGACCGAGGTTGATCTGGAAACGGCGCAGAAGCTTATGAAGCTGATCGACATGCTGGAAGAGGATGACGACGTGCAGACGGTGACGCACAATTTCGATATCCCCGAAGAAGTGGCCGCGCTGCTGGAATAAGCTGCGGCGCGTTTCGGGAGAATTTGGCCTGCGCCCCGAACCTTTCATTTAACTGTCACGTCCCCGTGCCAATACCGACCAAGGTTCATGGGGATCGGCGGATGGGCAGGCATGAGGCGTTTTCACTGGAGTTTCTGGAGCCCGGTCCAGCGCCGCATGGTCCGGTGTTCACCTATTCCACGCCCGAGCAGACCTGGTTCAGGCGCAGTCTGATCCGTGCGGTCGAACGGTGGAGCGGGCGGGGGCGGTTCGAGCGGATTTACCGCGACTGGCGGCGCAAGCCGCAGGATGCCAATGAGACGGTCTTTACCTCGGCGATCAAGGCGCTGGGGGTTGTGTCCGAGGTTGGCGCAGGTGATCTGGCGCGCATCCCGGCGGCAGGGCCGCTTTTGGTGGTGGCCAATCATCCTTATGGCATCGTCGATGGTCTATTGATCGGGCATCTGATTTCGACCCGACGGGCCGACATCAAGCTGATCTGCCATTCGCTGCTGTGCCAGCCGCCCGAGGCGCGCCATGTGCTGTTGCCGATCGATTTTGGCGCGGGACCCGAGGCGCGGCGGACCAGTGCCGAGACGCGGCGACGGGCGGTGGAGTGGCTGGATCAGGGCCATGTGCTGATCATTTTTCCGGCGGGTGGGGTTGCGACCTCGGTCACGCCGTGGCGAGGCATGGCCGCTGATCTGGAATGGCATCCGTTCATCGCGCGGCTGGCGCGGCGGACCGGGGTCCGGACGCTGGCGATGTATGTGCATGGCCAGAATTCGCGGCTGTTTCAGGCAGTGAGCCACTTTTCCTATCCGCTGCGCGTGGCACTGATCTTCCGCGAGACCCGCCGCGTGCTGCGGGCGCCGGTGAAGGTGTCGATTGCCGAGCCCGTGGACCTCGCAGTGATCGAGGACAAATCCGATCTGGTGGCCGCATTCCGGGCGCGGACCTATGCGATGGCGCCGGACGGCGGGCCGCGGGCGGGCGATGTGTTCAAATTCCCCAAGCGCATCACGTTTTAGGCTAAGGTGCCGCCCAGATTGGGAGGGTGGCATGGCCATCAGCGATTTGCCGGCATTATTGGCGTCGATGGAACCGGTGCCTTATCCGGCGCGCTACGGCTATGCCTGTGTGGACAAGGCCCGCGCATTGCCAGACGGAGTGGTGCCCTTTGCCACGGTGGCCGAAGACGAGGGTCTGACGGTGGTGGCGCCAGAGACCGAGCTCGCGGCGGCGGGTGTGGCGTTTCAGGGTGGCTGGGCGCGGATTTCGTTGACGGTGCAGTCGGACCTTGCGGCGGTGGGGCTGACGGCGGTGATAGCGACGGCTCTGACCAAGGCCGGGATCAGCGCCAATGTGATCGCGGGCTATCACCATGACCACATCTTCGTGCAGGCGGCGCGGGCGGATGAGGCGTTGGCGGTGCCGCGGGGGTTAGCGGGTCGGCGATAGCAAGGTCTTTGCGGCCTGTTGCAAGGCGCGGGTCAAAGGGTCCATCGCGCGGGCGGTCAGGCGGTTGTAACGCCAGTACAGCGGGATTTCCATTGCCGCGGCGGGGCTGAGGTCTACCAAAGCCCCACTGGCAAGATGGGCGGAGACCAGGGCTTCGGCATTCATGGCCCAGCCCAGCCCGGCAAGGCAGGCCTCGACGAACGCATGGCTGGAGGCGATGCGGTGGCTGGGCAGGGTGGCGGTGAACCCGAAGCGGGCGGCCCAGTCGGCTTGCAACCGGTCCTTGTC
Organism: Rhodobacterales bacterium; assembly: GCA_025357355.1. Classification (GTDB taxonomy): domain Bacteria; phylum Pseudomonadota; class Alphaproteobacteria; order Rhodobacterales; family Rhodobacteraceae; genus Stagnihabitans. Next base: position 1,335 of record JANXPK010000287.1, on the reverse strand, counting down.
GTTGAAGCGCAGAGCGGGTGCCATGGCAAGGTCCTGCACAGTGACGCCATCCGGAAGCCAGCGGGCAATGAAGGCGGGGCTGGCGGTGGCGCGAAAGCGCAAAAGCCCAAGCGCCACCGAATCGCAGCCCTGCAGCGGATCGGGTTTTGAGGTGATGGCACCCGCGACCTCGCCGCTTTTCAGCAAAGCCTGTGAGAAATCCTCATCGTCGATGATCACGTCGTAAAGAAAGCCCGGCACGGCGGCGAGTGCGGGGATGACCCAGGTGGCCAGACTGTCGGCGTTGATGGCGATGCGGAGGGTGGCGGGACCGGTCTGGGTTTGCAGGTCCTGGTCCAGAGCCTTGGTCAGAAGCGCTATCTCTTCGTAATGGCGCACCAGTCGGTGGCCGGTTTCGGTGGCGACGCAGGGCTTTTCGCGGCGGATCAGGAGGGTACCTGTTGCCTCTTCCAGCGCCTTGATGCGCTGGGAGATGGCCGAAGGAGTGACATGCAGTTCGGCAGCGGCAAGGTCGAAGGAGCCACGGCGATGAACGGCGGCGAGCGCGGCAAGTTGGGCTGGGTCGAACATTAGCGCGCCTTATGTGATTGCAGACAGATTAATTTGACTTAAGGCGCGCCACCCCGGCAGGTCAATCGCGGAGGAACCAGCGATGATCCAGGCGGCGATAAACGGCTATTTCACCTCGTTGAGCCTGATCCTGGCGATCGGGGCGCAGAATGCATTCGTGCTGCGGCAGGGGATCAGGCGCGAGCATGTGGGGGCGGTCGTGGCGGTGTGCGCGCTGTCGGATGCGGTGCTGATTGCGGCGGGGGTGGCCGGGTTTGGGGTGGTGACGGCGGCAGTGCCGTGGCTCGCGGCGGCGATGCGGTGGTTTGGGGTGGCATTCCTGCTGGTCTATGGCGGTTTGCGGTTTCGCGCGGCACTGCAGGGCGGCGAGGCGCTGAGGCCGGCCGAGGGGGTGGTCGTGCCCTTGGGGCAGGTTCTGGTGACCTGTGTCGTGCTGACCTGGGCCGATCCGCATGTCTATCTGGATACGATGGTGCTGTTGGGCTCTATCTCGACCCATTATGCACCCGATCAGGCATGGTTCGGGGTGGGGGCGGCCCTGGGGTCGCTGAGCTTCTTTGCGGCGCTGGGCTATGGCGCGCGGGCGTTGGCGCCGGTCTTTGCCAGCCCGCGCGCGTGGGTGGTGCTGGAGGTGGTGGTGGGGATCACCATGTGGGGCATCGCGGCGGGGCTGGCCTTGGGGTGAAGGTTTGCTGCATTGAGGTTCGCGGGGGTTTCACACCCCCGCACCCCCGTGGGATATTTATGCACTGCATGAATGGGGGC
>JANXPK010000718.1 GCA_025357355.1 Rhodobacterales bacterium | reverse complement strand
GAGCCTTCATCGGTCCGATTGCCGCGGCGCGGCAGCGCAAGGCAAGGGGGATCGGGTCGGGTAGTGGCGGTCACGAAGGGGAGGCGACTGCCTGGGCGGGCGCAGAAGGCGCCTGCCCGGGGCAGGCAGGCGCCTCCCCGATAGGCTTTGGCCTATCGGGGAAGAGCAGGAAGACAGAAGATGCAAGTTCATACTCCGTACCTTTGGCCGGGCGTTGAACCCTTGAAGGGACATCGTGCCCTGGCTAGAGCACGGCAGACCCCAGGTCGAGCCGTGCGCAACCCAAGATTCTTCGCCGAAAACTTTATTGTTCCGACCGGTCAGGCGCGCTGCACCCTGCGGAACCTGTCCTCGATCTCGACGGTCAGCTGCGCCACGCGTTGGGCGAAACTGCGCTCGACCCGCGCACGGGCCAGCCGCATCGATTGCACATAGATGCGCGCGGCGATGGTCTTGGGCTTCAACTCCACCCGAACGTCGACCCGGGTCCGCCGGGCGCCAAGGTCCAGTATCTCGACCTGGGCGACCGCGTCCAGCAGTGCCGACATCGCCGTCAGCGCCAGGCTGCTGGTCGGGGAAATGGCGTCAAGCCGGATCACGGCGGTGCGATCCTTGGCCCGGTAGCGAAACTGGGTTTCCCAGGTCATGCCCGGCCCGGCATCGCGCCGCCCGTCCATGCGCATCACCTCGGCCCCCCGCCGCATCGCCGCCCGCTCCCAGCCCTCGAAATCGGCGATCTGGGCAAAGACGAAGGCCGCCGGCGCTTCCACGTCATATTTTGCCGCCAACTTCATCAACCTGCCCCTTGCCGTCCCGCCCAACCGGAATCATTTACACAAACGCGTGTTTGCGCAAGACACGCGGCCGCAGAAACCACTTGCTGCGGCATTTCTGCGCAAACTGCCCGGGCCACAGCGCGGACCGGGCGCGCCGTCAATCCAGCCGGTCTGCCAGCCAGTTCGCCATCAGGAACTGCGCGATCGAGCCTTTGCGGCTGGGCTTGATCGAGGGGTGACTGCCTGCGAAGGCCGCGACCAGCTCTTCCTTGGTGACCCAGCGGGCGTCCTGCAATTCAGCCGGGTCCAGCGTGATGGCCTCGCTCAGGGCCTCGCCCCGGCAGCCGATCATCAGGCTGGCGGGAAACGGCCAGGGCTGGCTGGCCAGATAGCCGACTTCACCGACCAAGACGCCGGATTCTTCGTACACCTCGCGCCGCACCGCCGCCTCGATGGTCTCGCCAGGCTCGATGAAACCTGCGAGCAGCGAATACATCCCTTCAGGCCAGGTCGGCCCGCGCCCAAGCAGCACCCGATTTCCCTTGGTGATCAACATGATGACAACCGGATCGGTGCGCGGAAAATGCTGGGCGTTGCACGACGGGCAGGTCCGTTGCCACCCGGCGTGGGTCATGACCGACCGTGCCCCGCAACTCGCGCAAAACCCATGACCGCGGTGCCATTCCAAAAGCGCCCGCGCCGTCGCCGCCAATTCCGCATCGCGGGGTGACAGCCGCGCCATGACAGCACGCAAATCGCAAAACGCCTGATCCGGCGCCAGACCCGGGTGGCGCTGAACCGAGGTATCAAAGAACCCGGCCTGCTGTGCCGTCGGATCGTCCGGCACCCAGGCCGAAAGGTCCTGGGCAAAGACCGCTCCGGCCTCGTCACGCCCGAGATAAAGCGCCGTCTCCACGCCACCCGCCAAAGCATGGTCCGAAGCCAGCAAGATCAACCCGCCTTCGTCCTGGCAAAGCGGCCTGCCGCGCCACATCAACACCACGCGCCCGCCCGGCCATGCCTCGGCCAACTGATCCGCCTGCGCGCGCAGCCCCGCCGCGCGGTCATGCCCCGATCCCCCGAATGTCACCGTCTCTGCCAGCTTCATTGCGTCCCCCTGCCCGCCGTCTTGATGCCATGGCGGTGGGACCAACGCAAACGCCGCGAGGTGGCACGTAGGTACAACTACAAGTTGTAAAATTGCGTCAGATGATCAATTTTGCATTGCAAAAAAGTGCGGCTCACCCCAACCTGATACAGGCAGGATCTGGTGTGCCCGAATTTGATCTTTGACCAGTTTGATCGGATCTGCATGTCTTTGCCCCTTGCAAACCTGGCTCCTCCGCAAACGCCCATCGACCCTGCGCAGGTCTCCGGGCTGTTTCGCCTGCGCATTCTGGCAACGTCTGATCTGCATGTTCATATCACTCCCTGGGACTATTACGCCGACCGCTCCAGCGCCACCGGCGGTCTTGCCCGCACCGCAACCCTGATTGCCGCCGCCCGGGCCGAGGTCGAGGCGTGCCTTTTGCTGGACAATGGTGATCTCCTGCAAGGCAGCCCGATGGGCGACCTTGAGGCGACGCTGAACAGCACCGCGCAAACCCACCCGATGATCGCCGCGATGAACGCGCTCGGCTATGACGCCGCCACCCTTGGCAACCACGAATTCAGCAATGGGCTGGCCTATCTGATGCGGCAACTTTGTCAGGCCCGCTTTCCTGTCGTTTCCGCCAACATCGCGCGGCAACTGGGTGACACGCCGCTCCTGGACCAGACGCTGGTGCCGCCCTCGGTCATTCTGCCGCGCAGCCTTGGCGACGGTCGCGGCAATCGCCAGATGATCCGCATCGGCGTGCTGGGTCTGGTGCCGCCGCAGACCACGCAGTGGGATCATCAGCAATTGGGCGACACGCTGGTAACGCGCGACATTCTGGAGGCCGCCGCCGCCCATGTGCCGCAACTGCGCCGTGATGGCGCCGACATCGTGATTGCGCTGTCGCATTCGGGCATTGGCGCCCCCACCGCCGGTGCCAACCTTGAGAATGCCACCGCCGCCCTTGCCGCCCTGCCCGGGATTGACGCTCTGGTGGCCGGTCACACCCACCAGACCTTTCCCTCGACCGACTTTGCCGCCAGCGCGGGCGTCGATCCGGTGCGGGGCCTGCTGTGGGGCAAGCCTGCCGTGATGCCGGGCTTTCATGGCTCGCATCTGGGGGTGATCGACTTGTCTTTGGCGCGCCGCGATGGCGCGTGGCACGTCACCGGCAGCCATGTCGAGGCGCGCCCGATCTCGCGACGCGCCAAAAGCGGCCGGGTCGTGGCCCTGACCCGCAGTTCAAACGACATTCTGACCCTTGCGGCCCCCGCGCACCGCGCGACCCGCGCCTGGTCGCGCCAACCGCTTGGCTATACCAGCCAGGCCCTGCACAGCTACTTTGCCTTGGTGATGCCCTGCCCGACGGTGCGGCTCGTGGCCCGCGCCCAGGCCCGGCATGTCGCCCACCTGCTGCAACACGGCCCCTATGCCGACCTGCCGCTGATCTCTGCCGCCGCCCCATTTCACGCGGGCGGGCGCGGCGGGCCCGAGAATTACACCGCCATCCCGGCCGGTCCGCTGATGATGCGCCACGCCTTCGATCTTTATCCCCATCCCAACACCGTTGCCGCCCTTTTGGTCAGCGGCGCCGAACTGGCCCTGTGGCTGGAACGCAGCTTCAGCCTGTTCCATCAGATCAACCCCGGTGACCGCGACGCCGAACTGATCGACGCGGACTTTCCCGGCTTCAACTTCGATCTGCTGGAGGGGCTGACCTGGACGGTCGATCTATGCCGGCCGCCGCATCACGACAGCCACGGCCGCGTCATCAACCCAGCCAGTCGACGCATCCGCGATCTGGCCCATCTCGGTCGGCCGGTCGATCCGGAGGCGCGTTTCGTGGTCGCCACCAACAGCTACCGCGCGTCGGGCAGTGGCGGCTTTGCCGGGGCGACGCCCGATCACGTCATCCTGTCCGGCCCGCAGTCAAGCCGCGATGTGGTGCTGGCCTATCTGGCGGCCACCGGCGGCATGTGCGGCGCGCTCACCGACCCCGGCCCGCCCAACTGGCGCTTTGGTCGTATGGCAGGCACGACCGCGGTCTTTGACAGCGCCCCGGCCGCCGCCGCCTGCACTGGGGACCTCGCCCAGCTAGATGCCGAACCGCTGGGCATGACCGCCGCCGGATTCCGCCGCTTTCGCCTGCGCCTCTGATCGGGTAGGACAGCGTCAAAGTGCGGAGCCTGCCCCATGTATGACGCCCTGCTGTTCGATCTGGACGGCACCCTGATCGACACCGAAACCCTCGCCGTCGCCTCTGGCCTCACCGCCTTTGCCGCTGTCGGTTTTCCGGTTGACCTCGATTTCATGCACCGTCTGGTCGGCATCGACGGCCCGACGTCCGCTGAAATAATTCTCGCCCGCCACCCGACCCTTGAGATGACCCGGCTTGACACGCTGTGGCGGGCAGGTTTCGAACAGGCGATGCGTGCGGGCCTGACCCTCAAACCCGGCGTGACAGAGCTTTTGTCCCAAGCCCGTCACCTGCCCCGCGTGCTTGTCACCTCGTCGCGCCGCTCCGATGCCCATGCCAAGCTCGGCAAAGTCGGCCTTGGCACCACTTTCGCCCATGTCGTGACGGTCGATGACGTGACCCGCCCCAAACCCCACCCCGACCCCTACCTCTTGGCCGCAAGCCTTCTCGGCGTCGCCCCCGCCCGCTGTCTGGTGTTCGAAGACAGCGAGGCCGGCTCCGAAGCCGCCCACCGCGCCGGGTGCGTCGTGGTTCAGGTGCCCGACGTCGTGCCATCCCAAGGCCGCTGGGCGCACCATCTGGCGGCGGATTTGCTGAGCGGGGCACGGTTGGCGGGGTTGATCTGAACCGATTGCGCGCGGCCACGGTCTTTCGGTCTCACCCGCGACCTCGGACAAATGGTAGCGCAAGATGAACCTTCAAGGGTTCACCGCCCGGCCAAAGGTACGGAGTCTGAACCTTCATCTTCTC
>JANXPK010000260.1 GCA_025357355.1 Rhodobacterales bacterium | reverse complement strand
AGCCCCAGCCGCGCCCACATGTTGCGCAACGCGAGCCGCATCCCCGCTGCCTTGCCCTCGGGATAAAAGAACCCCGCCGCCGTCAGCCGCTCTTCGAAATGATCGCCCAGCCGCGCCACTTCTTCACCGCTGGCAAACTCGGTCCGCCCCATCGCCATCACCTCGGCCGGAACGTCCGCCCCCAGCCGCCCCCATTCATAGCCCAACAGCAGCACACATTGCGCGAGGTTCAGGCTGAAGAACTCCGGGTTGACCGGCACCGTCACGATGGCCTGCGCCCAGGCCACGTCATCATTCTCCAGCCCCGCCCGCTCCGGCCCGAACAACACGCCCACCCGCTTGCCCTGCGCCCCGAACTCCCGCGCCATCACCATCGCCCGCTCCGGCGTCACCACCGGCTTGGTCAACTCCCGCCCCCGCGCAGTTGTTGCAAAAACGTAATCGCAATCGGCCACCGCCGCCCGAACTTCAGGGAAAATGCCGGCAAAGTCCAACACCCGCCCCGCCCCCGACGCCATCGCCACCGCCTTGGGATTGGGCCAGCCGTCGCGCGGATCGACAATCCGCAGCCGCTCCAGCCCGAAATTGAGCATGGCCCGCGCGGCGGCCCCGATGTTCTCGCCCATTTGCGGACGGACCAGAATGAACAGAGGCGGGATCATCTTTCACCCTTTGGATTGCGAAGTCCGCCTGATACGCTAGGCCCCGGTTCCCGACAAGGAGGCGACCATGGGCTATGACGCGGGCCTCACCCAGATCCTGCGCGATGCGCTACAGGGTCAAAGCATCGAAGAAAAGAAGATGATGGGCGGACTGACCTTCATGAAGAACGGTCACATGCTGTGCGGCGTCCACAAGAACGGTGCCATATTCCGGGTCGGCAAGCCCAACTACGACCGCGCCCTCGCCATTCCCGGCGTGCAACCCATGACCTTCACCGGTCGCGCCATGTCCGGCTTTGTCGATGTGTCCGACGAGGTCTGTGCTGATGATGCGCGGCGCGGCCAGCTTTTGACCATGGCGCAGGATTTCAACGCCACCCTACCCACCAAATGAGGTCACCATGGCAATCGACGAAGGAATGGCCCATTTGCTGCGCCGTGATCTGGCGGGCGAGGCCATCACCGAAAAGAAGATGTTCGGCGGCCTGTGCTTTCTGCTGAACGGCAATATGGTCAGCGGCACCATGAAGACCTCGGCGCTGTTTCGGGTCGGCAAGGTCAACGATGCGGCGGCTCTCGCCATTCCGGGCGTCTATGCGATGGTCCAGCGTGGCCAGGCCATGGCGGGATTTGTCGAGCTTGCGACCAAGGATTGCGCCGACGACCGTCGCCGCGCGGTGCTGAGCGGGATGGCCTTGGCTTATGCGCGGACGCTGCCGCCGAAATAGCCGCCGACTCTTCGCCAAAGATCGCCCTTCCCCACACCGGCCAAACCGGGCTATCAGCGGCCAAACCGCAAGGATCATCCCATGGCCGCGCAAGACGCACCCCAGATCACCCTGATCACTCCGCCCGTGCTGGACCTCGACAGCTTTCCCGACCAGCTGGCCGCCGTGATGGACAGGGTTGACATCGCCTGCCTGCGCCTGTCGCTTGCCACCCGGGACGAAGACACCCTTGGACGGGCCGCCGATGCCTGCCGCGTGGTCGCCCACGCCCGCGACGTCGCCATCGTGATCGCGGATCATGCCCTATTCGTCACCCGCCATGGCCTCGACGGCATCCACCTGACCGACGGCGCCCGCTCGGTCCGCGCCCTGCGCAAGGATCTCGGGTCCGACGCCATTGTCGGGGCGTTCTGCGGCACCACCCGGCACGAAGGCATCACGGCGGGCGAGGCGGGGGCGGATTATGTGGCCTATGGCCCGGTCGGCGAAACCACTCTGGGCAAGGGCGAGCGGGCCGAGTTCGAGCTCTTCGAATGGTGGTCGGCGATGATCGAGGTGCCGGTCATCGCCGAGGGCGCCCTGACCCGGGCGCTGGTCGAAAGGTTCGGGCCAGTCACCGACTTCTTCGGCATCGGC
>JANXPK010000248.1 GCA_025357355.1 Rhodobacterales bacterium | reverse complement strand
AACGATGCCACCAAGCTGGGGGTGCAGGCCTATCTGCAGGGCCATGGCGGATCGCTGATTGCATCGAATGGAGCAAGCACCGCCATTGCCACGTCAGCGCCCGGTTTCAATCTGGTTCTGGGCAACGGCATCAATCCAAGGATGATCATCGACAGCCTGAGCCAGGTCACCAAGGTCAAGGTCGTCTCGGCCCCGTCCATCGCGGCATTCGAGAATGAAGAGGCCGAGATCAAGGTGGTCGAGCAGGTGCCAATCGTGACGCAGCAGGTGACCAGCACCACCACACCCGATGCGCCGATCGTCAATTCGGTGGAATATCACGACGCGGGCGTGATCTTGAAAGTCACGCCACAGGTCAGTCAGACCAATCTGGTCAACTTGCAGGTCAGTCAGGAACTGTCTGCTGTGGTCACCGACGCTGGCAATGCCAACAACTTGAATCCGACGCTGCGCGAGCGGTCGATCACCACACGGGTCGCGGTCTATGACAATCAGACGGTAGCGCTGGGTGGATTGATTTCCACCCAGAACTCCAGCGACAAGAACCGGCTCTTCGGCCTGATCGGCAATCATTTCGGCAACAGCCGCGGGCGTACCGAGTTGATCGTGTTCATCACCCCGCATGTCGTGCGCAATCAGCAGGATGCGTCGGTGATTTCGAAAGAGTTGCGGGCGAAGATGACGGCCATGGCGGGGACCTCGCCGTGAACATGACCCAACCCGTGCTGACCTTGACGCCCCTGGCCTTGGCGGCGAATGACCCACGCGAGCTTGCCCGACAAATGGCGGCCGAACACGGTCTTGCCCTGCTTGGCGATGACGAATGGCCCGATTTGACCGCTCTGCCGCAGGGCCTGTCGCTGCGCTTCTTGCGGCGGGTGGCGATGCTGCCGCTGGGCGCGCCCGAGGGTGGTGTGGTGCGCGTCGCCATTGCCGATCCGGCGGATCGGGCGGCCGTGGCGGCGCTTGAGACCGCGTTGGGTGCGGAACTCGACTTGCGCGTTGCCTCGCTGCCCGCGATCCAATCGCGGCTGGATGCTCTGGCAAAGGTGGCAGGCCCACTGCATAGCCCCGAGATGGCGGGGCCGGAAGCCGGGGCGGCGGATGACGCTGCCGAAGACAGCGCTTTGGAAGCACCGGTCATTGCTCTTTTGGACCGGTTGCTGGCGACGGCTGTCGGGGCGCGTGCGACCGATTTGCATTTCGAGCCCGGTCCCGCCGCAATGGTGGTCCGTCAGCGCGTGGACGGCATGCTGCGCCCGGCGGCGAACCTGACGCATTCGACCGGCCGGGCAGTCGTCGCGCGGTTGAAAATCCTTGCCGGGCTGAATATTGCCGAGCGTCGATTGGCGCAGGATGGCCATATCCGGGCGCCAATCGGCGGCGTGGTCTATGACTTGCGCTGCGCCACCCTGCCGCTGGTCGATGGCGAGGGGGCTGCTGTGCGCATTCTGGCCGGACAACGCAGCCTGCCCAGCATCCCAAGCCTGGGTCTGGGGGCCGAGAACGAGGCGCGACTGCGCCATGGCCTGAACCACGCCCACGGTCTGATCCTGGTGACCGGTCCCACCGGCAGCGGCAAGACGACCACGATGGCGGCGGCAACCGCCGCGCTGAACGACCCACGCCGCAAGATCATTTCGATCGAGGACCCGGTCGAATATCACATTCCGGGGATCAATCAGGTTCAGGTCAATCCGGGCATTGGTCTCAGCTTTTCTGCCGGGTTGCGGGCCTTCATGCGGGCGGACCCCGATGTGATGCTGGTGGGCGAAGTTCGCGATGCCGAGACCGCCCATGTCACGGTTCAGGCAGCACTGACCGGGCATCTGGTGCTGACCACGCTGCACACCAATTCGGCGGCTGCGGCCGTGGTGCGGCTGGGCGAGATGGGGGTGGAACCCTACCTTCTGTCCGCTACCTTGCGGCTGTCGGTTGGTCAGCGTCTGATCCGGCGGCTCTGCCGCAGCTGTCGCACCGCCACGACGGTGCCGGAAACGCTGACCCCTCTGATCGGACCGGGGCCGGTATTTCGCGCCATCGGTTGCGATCATTGCGGCCAGACCGGCTATTTCGACCGGCAGGCGATATTCGAGGTGATGACGGTCAGCGACACGCTGCGCGCGTTGGTTCTGGCCCGGGCCGACACGGCAACGCTGCATGCGGCGGCGATTGACGAAGGGATGGTGCCACTCTTTGCCGCCGGGATGCAGCAGGTACATGAGGGCGTAACCAGCGTCGAGGAAGTATTGCGCGTGGTGCAAGATGGCTAGCCTGCCCCGCCCAAGCGACGATGAAATTACCCAGTTCACCCAGGAATTCGCCTGGATGATCGGCGCAGGGATACCGCCCGGTCGGGCCATCGACATTCTGTCACAAGAGGCAGGCACCTCGCGGCTGGCCCCGATCCTGAAAGCGCTGCGCGCCGATGTTCGCGCCGGTTCGACACTTTCCGATGCGCTGTCGCATCAGCCCGCTTTCCCGGAATCCTATCACCGCATGGTCGCCCTGGCCGAGGCGAGCGGGACCCTGCCCCATGTGCTGGAACGTATCCATGCCAGCCGTGCCGGGGCACAGGCGCTGCGTCGCAAGGTCACCTCGGCCATGATCTACCCGGCTTTCCTGCTGGTGGTCGCCCTGTCCGCCATCGCAGTGATCGGCCTTGCCGTTGTGCCGCAAATGCGCTCGATCCTGCCGCCAGAGCCTTTGGCCAATGGCCGGGACAGCTCGATCCGGACTCTGATTGCCATTTCGGACTGGGTTCGGGGCAATGGGTTGACCCTGATTGCAGCCCTTGCCGGGGTCGCGGTCGTACTGGTTCTGGCCGGGCGCAGGCCTGCTATGCGGCGCGCCATCAGCGAGGTCGCCGTCAGGCTGCCGGTGCTGGGCACCCTACTGATCACCTCCCGCCTGGCAGAGATGACGCGCACGCTGGCGATGCTTGCCGATGCCGGATTGCCGCTGGCCGACGCCTTGCGTCTGACGCGGCGCAGCACCGGTTCGCGCCAGTTGTCCGGAACGCTGGACGAGATGGAACGGTCGCTGCGGGCGGGCCAAAGCGTCACCGAGCCCCTGCGCGCGGCGCGGCATATTCCGCCATTGTTGACCAATCTGGTGATGGTCGGACAAGAGACCGGCAATCTTGGCAAAAGCCTGGGCCAAGCTGCCGAGATCTTTGAGGAAAAGACCAAGATAGCTTTGGAACGGGCGCTGACCCTGATGGAGCCTGCGATCATTCTGGTGATCTCGGTCGGGGTGGGCGGGCTGATCTATGTCGTCATTGGCGCGCTGATGTCGGTCAACGACCTGTTTGTATAGAGGGCAAGATGGCAACCGAAGATTTCCGCGATGAGGCCGGTTTCACCTTGGTCGAGTTGCTGGTGGTGCTGGTCATTCTGGCGCTTCTGGCAGCGCTCGTCGGGCCGCGCGTGATCGGCTACATGAGCCAGTCCAAGATCAAGACAGCCCGGGTGCAGATTGCCAGCTATCAGACGGCGCTGGAGCTTTACCACCTTGACCTTGGTCACTATCCGCCATCGCAAGACGGGCTGGGCGCGCTGGTCAAGGCACCTGTGGGCAGCACGGGCTGGGCGGGCCCCTATCTGGACAAGGCCGTGGCGAGCGACCCCTGGGGCAATCCCTATGCCTATGCGGCAGACCCTGCTGGAGCGGGCTATACTATCAAGAGCCTGGGTGCGGATGGCAAGGAGGGGGGCGACGGCGACAATGCGGATATCGGGCCATGACGAAAGCGGCTTTACTCTGGCAGAGATGCTGCTGGTCGTGGCCATCATGGCCTTGGTCGCCGGTCTCGTCGTCGGACGCGGTCTGCCCGGAACCGGGCTTTTGCGACAATCGGCTGTTGAAAGCTACGTCCGGCACATCCGCGACCATGCCATGGCACTTGACCGCAGGGTTGAGCTTGCCGCGGCAGGCGACGGGCAGCAAATCCTGGCCACCGCGGGCATGGCGGCGTTCGATCTTGGGCCGGGCTTTCGCGCGCAGAGCATCGGGGCCCAAGGGGCGGCAATCTCGTTCAACGCGGACGGGTCAAGCCCCGGGGGAAGCCTCGCCATCCGCACCGACCGTGGCGAAACCTATGGCGTCACCGTTGCCCCCTTTACCGGTGCTGTCAGGGCAAGTCGCTGAAGCCGGCTTTACCCTGATCGAGGTCCTTGCCGCGCTGACCATCGCCAGTCTGACCATCCTGATGGCGATGCAGCTTTTCACGCTCAGTGCCCGGGTGACCGATCGCATGATCAAACAGACCGCCGCGCAAGATTTGGCGCGCCGCCTTTTGGCCACCGCAGAAACCGGGTCCGGAAAGGCGGGGGCGCTGAACTGGGAGGTGGAGGTCAGCCTGCCCAAGGACGGTTTGATCGTCCGGCAGGTGTCGGTGCGCTGGGCCAGTGGCGCGGAGATCGCAGTGGCGCGGCTGGAACCGGCACCAGAGGCCGTCAGATGACCAACCAAGAGAGTGGTTTCACGCTGATCGAGGCACTGGTCGCTTTGGCCCTGGGGGTCTTTGTCGTCATGGTGGTGTTGTCCACGGTGCGCATCGCCTCGGTCAGTGCCACCAGAGCAGCGCGCGCGCAAAGCGAGACAGAGGCTTTTTCCCAAGCCGCATCTGTGATGGATGGCGATGCGCAGCATGCAGTGAAACTGCGTGACACCGCCGGAGACGTCATCTTCAGCGGCCAGCCGCAAGACGTGATGTTTCCGGCCATTTCGCGGGATACGACTGCACCGGACGCCGTCGTTGCCCTGAGCTATACACTGCGCAGTACGTCGGGCGGCGTAGACCTTTTGCGCGCCGAAGCGCCGCTTCTTGACAGCGGCAAACCCGGCATCTTCGAGCCTGCCTTCACGCTTTGGCATGGCAATGGCCGCCTGGAATTTCGCTTTCTGGACAATGCGGGAGAATGGCAGAGCCAATGGTCCGTCCAATCCGGGTTGCCAAAAGCCTTTGGGATTGCGGCACCGGGCGGCACAGAGCCCCAACTGGTTGCGACCTTTCCAGACCTGATCGAGGCCGCCTGTTCGCTTGGCCCCAGCGACGCCTGCGCGCTACCTGCTGAGGAATTCCCATGAGCACGGATCGCGAATCAGGGGCCGTGCTGTTGATCGTGCTGGTGGCATTGGCGCTGCTGGCGGCGTTGGCCGGGGTGGTCGCGCGGATCAGCCAAAGCGAGGTCGCAGGGCTTGCAGCCGATCAGGCCGCATTTGGACGCGACAACATGATGCAATCGGCCCTTGCGGAACTGGGTGCGCGGCTGGGCGCGGGGGCGGACATTGCCGAGGACGGCGAAACCACGGTTCTTTCGGTGCCCGGTGGCAAGGTCGCGGTCAAGGTCCAGGCGGCTTCGGGTCTGGTCAACCCGGATTACGCCGGTCATCAAGTGCTGATCAACGCCCTGAAGGCTGTCGGGGCGAGCGACGTGCAAGCTCTGCATCTCGCCGATGCGATTGAAACCGGGCGTGGCGAGGGCGCAATACCGGCCTTTCACAGCCTGGCAGATGTCGGTCGCCTATTCGCGGACGAGCCCTTGCTGTGGCAAAAGCTGCGCCCTTACCTGACGCTGCTCGGCAAGCGGCGCACGCTTGATCCGACAACCACGCCCGCCATCCTTTACCCAGCCGCGGTGGCGCTTTCGGCTGAAGCCGTTGATTTCAATGGACTGTCAACCCAAAGCGCCAAGGGGCTTTACGAACTACGCCTGCATGTGGTGGGGCCCGGCGATGACAAGGACCCGGATGGCGCGCTCTGGACCCATCTGTCGGTTCTTCTCGGCCGGTCGGGGCGGTTGCACGTCTTCATCACCGACTGGCCGGAACAGGGGGCGACCCGATGAAGCGCCTGTCGGATCTTTTGCAACCGGTGTCGGCGGTCGTGGCTTGGCTGCAACAAATCCTGCCATTGCCGTTGCGTCAATTACAGGCACTGCCACTCGCCAATCCGGAA
>JANXPK010000237.1 GCA_025357355.1 Rhodobacterales bacterium | reverse complement strand
GGCTGGCGGCACCCGAACAGGCGCTGGCTGACCTTGCACGGCTGGAGGCAGAGGCCCGCGTCTTTGACCAGTTGCCCGATGAACTGAAATCCGCGGCAGGGTTCTTCGGATCTGGTCCGCAGGTTTTTCTAGGCTGGCTTGCTGCCCAGACCGAGCGGGATTTCGACCGCCATCCCGACCCTGCCGGTTGGTCCGCGCCGGGGGTCGAAGTGGTGACATGGCACGCGGCAAAGGGACGCGAATGGCTGATCACGGTGGTTCTGGGCCTCGATCAGAAGATCGTGGAACGCCCCAACACCTTGCGTGCAGATTTCTCGGATTTCGGTGACCTGAGCCACGTGCTTGAAAAAGCGGGCCTGCACTGGACACCGAGTTTAGCCGCACCCGAAAAGCAACTACCTTTTCAAGAGGCGCGACAGGCGGCGGACGAGGCATCTGCGGCCCGCCTGATGTATGTGGCCCTGACCCGCGCGCGCGACCGGCTGATCCTGATGGTGCCTCCACCGCCCTCAAAACCCAAGGACCGGCCCGAACGGATGATCGACCTGCTGCGTGATCGCACCGGGCTAACCTTAGCCATGGATGGAACTGGCCTGAAGGCCTGCGATTCCGTATTTCCGGCACGCATCACCGCGCCGGGCCGGGAGTGGGTCGAGCCGCCGATGATCGCAGAACCAGTCGACCCAGTTGCCAGCTTTGGCATGCTCCAGCCACATACCGGTGGCGGCAGGACACCATGGCGGCAAAGCCCGTCCACACTTGGCGCGGCTTTGGACAGCCCCGCGCCGCACCTCATCCATGCGGATTTGAGCGCCAGAATTGGTGTCGCGTCTGATGGCTTTGGATTGGCAACTGATAGGGGCACAGCATGGCACCTTGCATTCCGCGTGCTTGCCGAGCGGCCAGATTTGAGAGCGCGACTGTCCACCGCCAGCGGGCTCGACCCGGCGACGCTGGACGCCATTGCAGCGCAATCAAGCGCAATGCGCGTTTGGCTTGCGGTACAAGGATACACCCGACTGCAC
>JANXPK010000714.1 GCA_025357355.1 Rhodobacterales bacterium | reverse complement strand
GTCGATGAATTCCTCCATATTGGACGTAGTGGCTTCACTTAGCTTTGAAATGGGCGGTTTGGTCGAATTGTCCAACGTCGAATGCTTCGACTGATCGGCCAAATTGATCAAGCGACTTTCAAGATACTTGACATGAGCCTTGTTCAGTTCGTTTGCCGTTGTTGTGATCAAGACTGCATCGTCCCACCAGTCCTTCTTCAGATCGTGCTGCTTGATCCGGTCGGCAACACACTCACTTTCCCCAACGTAGATTTTGGGGCTGCCATCCAATGATCCCAGGAGGAGATAAACGCCTGTAAACTGCGCCTCAGATCGCTCTAGAGCGTCCTTGATCTGCGTTCTGGGGCTCTTGAGGACATGCCCGGTCCAATTGAAGACCCGAGCCGTCAGCATTTCGTCGGGCTTTCCGTTGACGAAGAACAGCTCTAGGGACTTGCCGGTTCCCATTACGCGCTCCGCCCCCCGTTCACCTTGTCCAACCGTGCGCGCACCGACAGGCCATGGGCCTGCAACCCCTCGGACTGTGCCAGCCGCTCGGCTGCCGGGCCGATGGCGGCCAGGGCGGCGGGCGACATCCGCGCCATCGTCGTGCGTTTGACAAAATCCATCACGCTCAACCCGCTGGAGAACCGCGCCGACCGCGCCGTGGGCAGCACATGGTTCGGCCCGCCCACGTAATCGCCTATTGCCTCTGGTGTCCACGCCCCGAGAAAGATGGCGCCGGCATGTTTGATCCTCAGGCTCAGTGCCTCGGGGGCCGCCACGCACAGTTCCAGATGTTCGGGCGCCACCCGGTCGGACAGCGCCGCCGCCTCGTCCAGGCTGCGCACCACGATCACCGCGCCATTGCGCGCCCAGCTTGCCCCGGCAATGGCCCGCCGCTCCAGCGTTGCCAGCCGCTTGTCGACCGCCGCCCCCACCGCTGCCGCAAGGCCCGCGTCGTCGGTGATCAGGACGGCCTGCGCGCTTTCGTCATGTTCAGCTTGCGACAGAAGGTCCAGTGCGATCCAGTCTGGATCGTTGTCGCGGTCGGCGATCACCAGAATCTCTGACGGCCCCGCGATCATGTCGATGCCCACACGGCCAAACACCCGCCGCTTGGCCGCCGCGACATAGGCATTGCCCGGCCCGGTGATCTTGTCCACCGCCGCTATTGTCTCGGTGCCGTAAGCCAGCGCCGCAATCGCCTGCGCGCCGCCGATCCGGTAGACCTGATCGACCCCGGCAATCTCAGCCGCCAGCAGAACCAACGGATTGACCACCCCGCCCGGCGTCGGGCAGCAGATCACCAGCCGCTCCACCCCCGCCACCCGTGCCGGAATGGCGTTCATCAGCACCGAGGAAGGATAAGATGCCAGACCACCCGGCACGTAAAGGCCCGCCGCCGCAACCGGGGTCCAGCGCCAGCCCAGCGTCGCCCCGGCCGCATCGACCCAAAAGGTATCCTGCGGCACCTGCCGTTCGTGATAGGCCCTGATCCGCGCCGCCGCGAGTTCCAGCGCCGCCCGGTCGTCGCGCGAAACCTTGGCGCATTCCGCCGCAATCTCGGCCGCCGAAAACGCCAGCGGCCCGGTGTAGCGATCAAACCGCCCGGTCAGATCGACCAACGCCGCGTCACCCCGGGCACGCACATCGGCGATGATCCCAGCCACCGCCGCGTCGACATCCTCGGCCTCTTCCCGCTTCATCCCCAGCAGGGCGGCAAAGCGCGCCTCGAAATCGGCATCCTGACTGTTCAGAAACTGCGGCATGGCATTCTCCCGGCTCGGCCCTTCCCATATCCTCGCCCCGCCCGCCCCGCAACTGTCCCCACATGGCCGACCCCTTGGCAGCAAACGCAAGATTGCCTTGGCACCACAGTCCTTGTGCTACGGGAGATCTTCTATGGCGGGCCTGCCAGCCGAACCCAACGCCCGGCCAAGGGATCGTTCGGTCAAAAGGGCGCGATCACAGCCAGCAATGCGGCGTCGACAAAGCCTCGGACCCAGCGCCCTTCGGTATGACTAAAACCACGAAGGCAAGATTTGGCTTAATCCCGACTAACACGATGGATTTAATTTTTATTGCCTTGACTCAGCATAGCCCTACCGCGAAGTTGCCTCGAGACAGCAAGAGGACGGTACGACATGCAGTTTGGCGATATTAATCTTCTGTTCTCTCTGTCGGGGTTGTGCATCGGAATCATCGTCGGACTGACCGGTGTCGGCGGCGGTTCGCTCATGACGCCGCTGCTGGTTTTGCTGTTTGGCATCCACCCGGCGACGGCGGTCGGCACCGATCTTTTGTATGCGGCCGCCACAAAGACGGTCGGCACCGCCGTGCATCGCCGCAACAAATCGGTCAATTGGCGGATCGTGCGCCGGCTGGCGTCGGGCTCGGTTCCGGCCACCATCATCACCTTCCTGATCATGAACGCGGTGGGCATGCAAAGCAGCAAGGGTGGATTGCTGATCATTCTCTTGGGCGCCGTGTTGCTGGCGACCTCTGCCACGCTGCTTTACCGGCACCAGATCGTCGCGTTCATGGGCAGCCGGATCGAGGTCAAGAACGAGGTTCTGGTCCGCAACCTCACCGTTTTGACCGGGGTGATCCTGGGCTGCCTGGTGATGACCACCTCGGTCGGGGCAGGGGCCATTGGTGTGACAGCCCTCCTGATCCTGTACCCCCGCCTGCCGACGCTGAGCATCGTTGGTTCCGACATCGCCCATGCCGTGCCGCTGACGCTGATCGCCGGTCTTGGCCATTGGTGGATGGGCGATGTGAACTTTCTGCTGCTGTTCACGCTGCTGATCGGCTCGATCCCCGGCATCATCATTGGCAGCCTCTTGGCGCCGAAACTGCCCGAAGGCATGTTGCGCAGCCTGCTCGCGGTCATTCTTGCCTTGGTCAGCGTCAAGTTGATGGGGTTCTTCTAGGACAAAGGTGCGCAATGAATGCGCACCCTACGCCGCCTCAGGTTCGCACGCCCGAGAACCGCGTCTGCCAGTCTGCCCGCTCTTCGTCGGTGATCTTGCGGAACAGGTTTTCCGGCACCGCGAAAGCCTGACCGGCGGTCAGGGTCCGCAAAGCTGCCGATATATCATCGGGCCATGACCAATCCTGCGACCCCATCGCCGTCATCATCGCGGCGGCGGCGTCAGGTATGAACGGGCTGGACAGCACCGCATAGACCCGGATCAGGTTCAGCGCCAAGCGTACGATCGCCTGTGCGCGGTCAGGATCGGTCTTGACGACAGTCCAAGGTGCCGACAATTGCAGGTATTCGTTGCCCACGACCCAGATCGCCCGCAATTCGGCAGCGGCCTTGCGGACCTCCATCTGTTCCATCAGGCGGGCATAGTCCTTGATCCGTGCCGCCAGATCTGCAATCAGGGCCGTCTCTTGTGGCCCGAAGCTGCCGCCCGCAGGGACCCGCGCGCCGAACTTCGCGACGGCGAACTTGGTCACCCGGCTGACCAGATTGCCCAGCACGTCCGCCAGATCCTTGTTGACCGAGGCTTGGAAATTCTCCCACGTGAACTCGCTGTCGCTGCTTTCGGGGGCATGCGACAAGAGCCACCAGCGCCAGTAGTCGGCCGGCAGGATCGACAGGGCCTGGTCCATGAACACCCCACGACCTTGCGAGGTCGAGAACTGGCCGCCGTCATAATTGAGGTAGTTGAAGGACTTGAGGTAATCGACCAGCTTCCACGGCTCGCCCGACCCCAGAATGGTCGCGGGAAAGCTGAGCGTGTGGAACGGCACGTTGTCCTTGCCCATGAACTGGTAATAGGTGACATCCTGCGCCCCTTTGTCCATGCGCCACCACCGCTGCCACGCCGCATCGGGCAAGCCATGCGCATCCGCCCATTCGGCGGTCGCGGCGATGTATTCGATGGGGGCGTCGAACCAGACGTAGAACACCTTGCCTTCCATCCCGGGCCACGGCTGGTCGCCATGCTTGACCGGAATGCCCCAAAAAAGGTCGCGCGTGATGCCGCGATCCTGCAAGCCATCGCCATCATTCAGCCATTTCTTGGCAATCGAGGTGGTCAGAAGCGGCCAATCGGTCTTGCTGTCGATCCACGCGGCCAGCTTGTCGCGCAAGGTCCGCTGCATCAGGTAT
>JANXPK010000205.1 GCA_025357355.1 Rhodobacterales bacterium | reverse complement strand
CCCGCATCGTCATCAAGACCCATCCCGAAACTCAAAGCGGCCTGCGTCAAGGCCACTTCACCGCCGCCCACGCCAGCGCCCGCGTCACCCTGCTCACCGACCCCGTCTCACCCTGGCGCCTGCTTGACGGCGCTACAGCCGTCTACACGGTCTCTTCGCAACTGGGATTCGAGGCGATCCTCGCCGGTCACCGCCCGGTTGTCATGGCACAGCCCTTCTACGCCGGCTGGGGCCTCGGCGACGACCGCGCCCCCCTGCCCCGCCGCCACCGCACCCTGACCCGTGTGCAGCTTTTCGCCGCCGCCATGATCCTTGCCCCCGTCTGGTACGACCCCTGCCGCGACCGCCTGTGCAACTTCGAGGAAGCTGTTGACCAGTTGGAGGCCGAGGTTCGCGCCTTTCGTCAGGACCGCGACGGCCATGTCGCTTCCGCCATGCGGCTCTGGAAACGCGGGCGGCTGCAAGACTTCTTTGGCCGTGAAAAGCCGCTGCTCTTCGAAAACGACACCGTCCGTGCCGCCCAGCGCGCCGCCAACACCGGCCGTAATCTGCTGATCTGGGCCGCAAAAGCCCCTCCAACCCTGACCGCCACCAGGGTTGAGGATGGCTTCCTGCGCTCGCGCGGCCTAGGCGCCGAATTGATCCCGCCGCTTTCCCTGGTTACCGACGATCTCGGCATCTACTATGACCCGACCCGCGAAAGCCGCCTCGAACGCCTGATCCTCACTCCGTTGCCGCCCGGTGGCGCCGACCGCGCCCAAGACCTGATCGACCGTCTCAAAACCCTCAAGGTCAGCAAATACAACCTGCCCGGCGCCGAGCCGGATCTGCCCGAAGGTCACCGCATCCTTGTCCCCGGCCAGGTCGAGGATGACGCCTCCATTCGCCTGGGCTCACCGCAGACCGCGACCAACCTCGCCCTGCTGCACGCCGCGCGCGCCGCCCATCCCACCGCGATCCTGGTCTACAAACCCCATCCCGATGTTGAAGCCGGCCTGCGCTCCGGCACAATTCCCGACACCAATCCCGCCGACCTCATCGCCCGCCACGCCGACCCCATCGCCCTGATCGAGGCTTGCGATGAGGTCTGGACCATGACCTCGCTCCTCGGCTTTGAAGCCCTGGTGCGCGGCAAACCCGTGACCTGCCTCGGCGCGCCGTTCTACGCCGGCTGGGGCCTGACCACTGACCTTGGCCCCATCCCCGACCGCCGCAGATATGCGCCCGATGGCCATCCCCTGCCGCGCCCGACCCTGCACCATCTGGTCCACGCCGCCCTGATCGCCTATCCGCGCTACTACGACCCCGTCAGCCGTCGCCCTTGCCCGCCTGAAGTTGCCGTCGACCGCCTCGCCAGCGGCACCCTCCCGCGCCCCGGCCTGTCGCTGCGCCTGCTCGCCAAACTCCAAGGCACCTTCGCCAGCCAAGCCCGCTTCTGGCGCTGATTTCATCTTTTCACAAATATCCCACCAGGGGGTCTGGGGGAGTGTGAAACTCCCCCGGCGGTCACGCCAGCCAAGCCGTCAATAAATATACCGAATCTGCTCCGTCCAGAACCGCTCCATCCGCTTCAGTGACGAATTGATCGTCTCCATGATCTCAGGGTCGATGACGCCGCGCTTGGTCAGCACCTCGGCGTGCTTGGCGAAGAGATCCGCAATCAACCCGCGCACCCACCGCCCCTTTTCCGTCAGCCGCACCCGCACCGAACGGCGGTCGATCTCGGACCGCTGGTGATGCATATAGCCGAGTTCGACCAGTTTCTTGAGGTTATAGGACACATTCGAGCCCTGATAATAGCCGCGCGACTTCAACTCGCCCGCCGTCACCTCATTCTCGCCGACGTTGAACAACAACAGCGCCTGCACCGAATTGATCTCCAGAATGCCAAGCCGAGATCG
>JANXPK010000181.1 GCA_025357355.1 Rhodobacterales bacterium | reverse complement strand
GCCGCCGGGCAGTGGGGCGCCCTTGGGGGGTTTGGCGTCGATCATCAGTTGATCGGCGACGGTCGCGTAGTCGTGCAGCAAGGCCAGATCGCCGTCATCGCGGACACTGATGACCTTCATCACCGGCAAGCCATAGCGGGCGCGCAGGGTCGTCACGCGGTCGGGCGTCTCATGGCCGTGCAGTTGCAGCATGTCGAGAGGCATCGCCGCGATGATCGCATCCAGCGTGGCGTCATCGGCGTCGACGGTCAGCGCGACCTTGGCCAGCCCGACGGGAGCGGCAAGAGCCAGTTCACGCCCCTGTGCCAACGTCAGATAGCGCGGTGAGGGTGGAAAGAAGTTGAGGCCACAGTAGGCGGCCCCGGCGGCGGCGACCGCCGCCACATCCGCAAGGGTGCGCAAGCCGCAGATCTTGACCCGAACCATGGACATCAACGCGACTTTGGCTTGTCCAGCAGGGCCAGCACATCGTCGTCCGGCAGCGCCGTCTGATCCTTCAGCGCCGCAAGTTCGCGTTCCAGTCGTGAGACTTCGCGCGATTTGGTGCTGGCAGTGCGGCGGTGCTTGTGTTCGCGCAGCCATTCCCAGGTGAAGCCGATCAACAGGCCCAGAATGATGCCGGCAAACAGTACCAGAAAGGCCGGAACCTGGGTTTGCAAATCAACCTGAAAGAGGGCGGCCAGGTCAGCGGGCAGCGCATGCACCGTCACCAGGCTACGGTTGGCGGAGGCCACGACAATCAGCACGATGGCAAGGACCGCCAGAAACAGATAGCGCACGGCGCGGGTCATCGGCTTGGCCTTCGCAATTGGGGACAGCCCCAATATTGGGGCTGAGGCGGGCGGGCGCAAGCGCCCCGGCGCGCGACAAGGCCGTTACTTGCCGTTCAGCCGGTCGCGCAGCAGTTTGCCGGTCTTGAAGAACGGCACTTTCTTGTCATCGACCTTTACCGCCTCGCCGGTGCGCGGGTTGCGCCCGACACGCGCATCGCGCGCCTTGACCGAGAATGCGCCAAAACCGCGCAGTTCGACCCGGTCACCCTTGGCCAAAGCCTCAATGATCTCTTCAAAGACAGTGTTGACGATCTTTTCTACGTGCCGCTGCGTCAGGTGCGGATTTTCATCCGCAATCTTCTGGATCAGTTCCGAACGGATCATCCGACATTTCCCCCCTCGTGGTCGCCCCGTCCCTGTGCCGGTCCGTTTGGTCGCCACCGTGTTCACGTCTTTGGGACTATAGGCAAAATTCTGGCCCGCACAAATGAAATTGATCTGCAATAACAGCCGCAAACGGAAAAGGCCCCACCAATTGGCGGGGCCTTGTGGTACCGTCAACAGGTTTCCTAGCTGCGATCACCTTTCAGCGCAGCACCAAGGATGTCGCCCAAGCTGGCGCCCGAATCGGATGAGCCGTATTGTTCGACAGCTTCCTTCTCTTCCGCGATCTCGCGCGCCTTGATCGACAGGCCCAGTTTGCGGGTCTTGGGGTCGATGTTGGTGACGCGGACGTCAATCTTGTCACCGACCTGGAAACGCTCTGGCCGTTGATCGGCGCGGTCGCGCGACAGGTCGGAACGGCGGATGAACGACTTGGCGCCGTTGTAATCGACCTCGACGCCGCCCTCTTCGATGGCCGACACGGTGACAGTGATCACGCCACCGCGTTTGACGCCATCCACCGCATCGGTGAAGGTGTCATCGCCCAGGGCTTTGACCGACAGCGAGATCCGCTCTTTCTCGACATCCACTTCGGTGACGGCGGCCTTGACCGTATCACCCTTGCGGTAGTTCTGAATGGCGTCTTCGCCGCGCTGGTCCCACGACAGGTCCGAGAGGTGAACCATGCCGTCGATGTCATTATCGAGGCCGACGAACAGACCGAATTCGGTGATGTTCTTGACTTCGCCTTCGATGGCCGAGCCCACGGGATGCGTTTCCGCAAAGACTTCCCACGGGTTGCGCTGGGTCTGCTTGAGGCCGAGGGAAACCCGACGCTTGGCAGAGTCGATCTCCAGCACCATGACTTCGACTTCCTGAGAGGTCGAGACGATCTTGCCGGGATGGACGTTCTTCTTGGTCCACGACATTTCGCTGACGTGAACCAGACCCTCGACCCCAGCTTCCAGCTCTACAAAGGCGCCGTAGTCGGTGATGTTGGTGACGCGGCCCTTGTGGACGGTGCCGATGGCATAGTCTTTTTCAACGGCATCCCACGGGTCGGATTGCAGCTGCTTCATGCCCAGGCTGATGCGGTGGGTTTCCTTGTTGATCTTGATGACCTGCACTTTGACAGTCTCACCGATCGCAAGGATTTCCGACGG
>JANXPK010000155.1 GCA_025357355.1 Rhodobacterales bacterium | reverse complement strand
CCCCCGACCCAATCCCCCTTGCCTTGCCGCTGCCGCGCGGCGGCAATCGGACCGATGAAGGCTCCCCCGGAGCCTCCATCAGACGGTCCTCTGGTCCGGGTGGCGAAGGCGGCCTTGCAGATCACACGGCCATCATGATGTTTCCATCAAGATAAGCCGCGCTTCAACATACTTCACGAAACCACATAATTTCAATCCCTTGCCCAGGCGTCCACATATGGACACGCCCCATACCCCGCGTCCGCCCGCCCGAACCAACCCCCCTTCCCCCTCTGACGCCCATGGGCTACCAATTCTCCATGCGGTGGACGATCCCCAATACCCTGACTTTCCTGCGCCTGCTGGCCGCCCCGGGCGTGCCGGTCATGTTCCTCTATTTCCACCGCCCGCTCGCCGACTGGTTCGCCCTCACCCTCTTCATCTCCGCCGCCATCACCGATTATTTCGACGGCTACCTTGCCCGCCTGTGGAAGCAGGAGTCGAAGTTCGGCGCCATGCTCGACCCCATCGCCGACAAGGCCATGGTCGTCATCGCCCTTCTGATCATCACCGGCTATTCCGGCATGAACCCCTGGCTGATCCTGCCCGCCACCGTCATCCTGTTTCGCGAGGTCTT
This sequence comes from Rhodobacterales bacterium, assembly GCA_025357355.1. GTDB lineage: Bacteria > Pseudomonadota > Alphaproteobacteria > Rhodobacterales > Rhodobacteraceae > Stagnihabitans. The sequence continues at coordinate 3,041 of JANXPK010000155.1, read as the reverse complement.
TGTCGGCGGCCTGCGCGAATATCTCGGCCACAAGGCCGGGCTCCTCAAGGTCACCAAGCTCGCCAAATGGAAGACCTCGGCCCAGATGGTCGCCATTGCCGTCCTTTTCCTGGGCACCGGGCTGGAACACCTTGAAGGCATCGCCCGTCAGGGCCTGACGCCCGACGAATACGCGACACTGGTCGCCAAGGGCCTCGCCGACCCGATCCGGTCTTGTGGGGCGCGCGGCTGCTCTTCTTATGCCACGATGGCGGGGCTGGGCTTGATCTGGCTCGCCGCAACCCTCACTTTCCTCACGGGTTGGGACTATTTCACCAAGTCGCTGCCCTTCCTGAAGGAGGATAAATGATCGACGTCCTCTATTTTGCCTGGGTCCGCGAACGCATCGGCCTGCCGCGCGAACGGCTGGATACAGCGGCCCGCACGGTGCGTGACCTGATTGCCGAACTGACGGCCCGCGAAGACCGCTACGCCCTCGCCTTCGCCGACCTCACCAGCCTGCGCGTGGCGCTCGATCAGGAGCTTTCCAATTTCGACGCCCCACTCCAAGGCATCCGCGAGGTGGCCTTCTTCCCCCCCATGACCGGCGGCTGAAATGCGCGTCTCGGTCCAGACCGCCGTGTTCGACCTTGGCACGGAAAGCAACGCCTTCGCGGCCTCCGTGCCCACGGCCGGGGCCATCGTCACTTTCACCGGCGTGGTGCGCGATAACGCGGGTACACTCTCGGCGATGGAGATCGAGCATTATCCGGGCATGACCGAAAAGGCGATTGCCGCGATGATCGAGCAGGCCATCACCCGCTGGACTCTGACCGATGCCCTGGTCATCCACCGCTACGGTCGACTGGCCGCAGGCGAGCCGATCATGATGGTCGCCACCGCCGCCCCCCACCGCGGCGACGCCTTTGCCGCCGCCGAATTTCTGATGGACTACCTCAAATCCCGTGCCCCGTTCTGGAAAAAGGAAATCGGCGCTGATGGCGCTGCATGGGTTGCAGCCCTCAGCAGCGACGAGGCCGCCCTGACCCGCTGGTAGCTATTTCAGCTTGGCCTTGATCAGCTTCCAGAACCCGATCACCGAAAACGCCAGCACAACCAAACTAGAGCCGGGAATGGCACCATGCGGCATCTTGGGCGCATGGCCGCTGACACGCACTTCGGCATGCGTCTCGACCTCCTTGTGCATTTCTTCTTCGACTTCGATCAGGTGGTGGACCTGATGTTCGATCAATTCCCGCAGCTTGGCGTTGTCCTCCTGCTTCTTGATCAGCCCTTCCAGTACCTTGGCCGCCTTTTCCAGCTGGGCCATCTGGGGATCAATCTTCTTGGCCTTGTCCTGCGCCTTCTTCAGCCACTGCGCGCGTTGCGCGTCCCGTAGCGCCGCCTTGGAGGTCGCCACCTTTTCTTTGGAGGTCTGTGCCTGAAGCTTGGTCTTGGCGGGATTGCGCCCGTCGGCTGGTCGCGTTGCCATAATAATACTCCATTTTAAATAGCCTGATGCTGCCACAAGAGACGCCAAACGGGAAACGAAATCACGCTCAGTCTTGCGACCAGACCCTTTGCAAATCCCCCGCCATGGGCCGCGCCAGGTAAACCCCCCGCGCGATCGCCCTTGCCAGACAGACCGCCGCTGCATGGCCGATCTGATAGGCCCCGAGAATCGGATCGACCTCACGCACCCCTGTCGCCGCCGCAAACACCAGGTCGCCGTCGAGCAGCGTGTGAGACGGCACGATCGCCCGGGCCATGCCGTCCTGAGCCGCCACCGCCATCCGCGTCGCCTGCGCCTGCGTCAGCCGCGCATCGGTGGCGACAATCGCGATCGTCGTCGCCTCCCCCATCCGCTTCAACGGCACCACATCCGCCACACCCGCCCCCTCGCCACTCACCCCCAACCCGCCGAACTCGCCCTCCATCTCGAACGGCGCCGCCCAGAACTGCCGCCCTTCGCCCACGGTGACCAACCCCAACGCGTTCACCGCCACCAGCGCCGCCACCGTCACACCATTGTCCAGCACGACCGAGGCGCTGCCAAGCCCGCCCTTCCACCGCCCCGTCATCGCTCCATACCCCGCGCCCGCCGTTCCCAGCGCAAACTCCACCCCAGCCACCCCCAGCGCCGCCAGCCCCAGACCATAATAGGGGTTCCGCGTCCAGCCCTTTTCACCGCCATTCAGCAGGTCAAATAGGATCGCCCCCGGCACGATCGGCACCCGCTGATCGCCGACCGCAAACCCCCGCCCCATGGCGCGCAGCCCGTCCGCCACCCCCGAACAGGCATCCAGGCCAAACGCCGAACCGCCCGACAGCACCAGCGCGTCCACCTCCTGCACCAGCCGCTCCGGCGCCAGCAGGTCCGTCTCCCGCGTCCCCGGCGCGCCCCCCATCACCGACACGCCCGCCACAAACGGCCGCTCCCCCACCACCACCGTGCAGCCCGACCGCAGCCCCGCATCCTCGGCATTGCCCACCCGTAGCCCCGCCACATCCGCAATCGTGTTCCGCGCACCCATCCGCATCATGTGGCCTTTCCCAGATACCGCCTTGCCCGGCTTGAGGCCCGCGCCCCGGCATGTCACAACCCCATGAAACACCAAGGAGCGCAAAATGCAAAAAGTTGCCGCCATCACCGCAGGCGGGTCCGGCATGGGCGCCGCCGCTGCCCGCCGTCTGGCCGCCGACGGCTTCAAGGTCGCGATCCTGTCCTCCTCGGGCACGGGCGAGGCCCGCCCGCGCGACGCCCGAGGTTGGGAACAGCGGATCGGGTTCAAACGTCGCAAACGTGGTGATGTTGATGTTCTACCCGCCGCTGCCCTGCGCCTCCATGATGGGGGTCACAAGGCGGATGGGGCGGACGGCGGACAGGAAATAGATGTCGATGCCCTGATGCCAGCCCTCATCCGTGATGTCGAGCAAGGGCGCGCGGGGGCCGTGGCCGGCGGAGTTGACCAGGACGTCAATGCGGCCAAAGGCGGCCATGGAGGCGTCGACGAAGCGTTTGACATCCTCGTTCGACTGGTTCGAGCCGGTGACACCGACCC
>JANXPK010000700.1 GCA_025357355.1 Rhodobacterales bacterium | reverse complement strand
GCTTTGCGGCGGCCGCCCAGACCATCGGCACGGCCACCGGCCTTGACCGCATCGGTGAGACGACCGTGTTCGAGCTGCCCCACACCGGCCAGAACTATCTCATGCGCGAGATGATCCATGTCGTCGCCCGCAAACACACCGCCAAGCTGCGCGTCATCGCCGTGGTCTGCGCCGCCATCCTGCCCACTTTGCCCGTGATCCTGTTCCCTGCGCAGCCCATGGCCTTTGCCGTCGCCACCCTGATCCACCTGACCGGCGCCCTTGCCGCCCGCTGGTTGTTCTTCGCCGAGGCGGAGCATGTCGTGGGCCTTTATTACGGCCAACGCTAGGGCGGATTGCGGCAGGTCAAGGTGGCATCGGGCGCATTGTGAGTGACATCGGTCCGGGGTAAGTTTGCCCCGACCAAGGAGATTACCATGGACGCCACCGACCAGCCCACTGCTATCGACCCGGTTTGCGGGATGACCGTCAAGATCACCGACACCAGCCGCAAGCATGATCATCAGGGTGTCACCTATCACTTCTGCGGCGAGAAATGCCGGACGCGGTTTCAGGCGGATCCGTATTTCTACCTGTCCGGCAACGCCAAAAAGCGCGGCAAGCTGGCGGCGCAGGGCGTTCTTTACACCTGCCCGATGCACCCCGAAGTCATTTCGGATAAGCCGGGGTCTTGCCCAAAATGCGGCATGGCACTGGAGCCGGTTGTGCCCAGCGATGCACCCTCAGCCGAACTGGCCGATTTCACCCGGCGTCTGGTGATTTCCGCGGCCTGTTCGCTGCCGCTGATCATTCTCGCGATGGTCCCGATGCTTGGGTTGCAGATGAACTGGCTGATGCCCTTTGGCAATTATCTGCAATTCGCTTTGGCGAGCCCTGTCGTACTCTGGGCAGCCCTGCCATTCTTCCGGCGCGGGCTGGAGTCGGTGACGAACCGCAGCGCGAATATGTGGACCCTGATCTCGCTTGGGGTTGCGGCGGCTTACCTTTATTCGGTCGCAGCGACTTTCCTGCCCTTCCTCTTTCCGCCCGCCTACCGTGGCGCCATGGGCGTTGCGACCTATTTCGAGGCTGCTGCGGTCATCGTGGCATTGGTTTTTGTCGGCCAGGTGCTGGAATTGCGCGCCCGTGAGCGGACAGGCGATGCGATCAAGGCCTTGATGAGCCTTGCCCCCAAGACGGCGCGGCGGGTGCAACCGGACGGCGAATTTGACGTGCCGCTGGAGAATATCTGGACTGGCGATCTGCTGCGGGTGCGGCCCGGCGATGCGGTTCCCGTCGATGGGGTGGTGACTGAGGGCAGCTCGTCGGTCGATGAAAGCCTGCTGACCGGCGAGCCGATGCCAGTGGAAAAGCTGCCCGGCCTGGCGGTGACCGGTGGCACGATCAACCTGAGCGGCAGCTTTGTAATGCGGGCCGAACGGGTCGGGGCGGCGACAGTTCTGGCGCAGATCGTCGCCATGGTCAGCGCGGCGCGACGGTCCAGAGCGCCGATCCAGGGTCTGGCCGACCGGGTTGCGGCGATCTTTGTGCCGACTGTGGTGGCGGTTGCGGTTCTGGCCTTCTTCGGCTGGCTGGTTTTCGGACCCAATCCCGGTTTCCTTTATGCCGTGGCCGCCGCAGTGTCGGTGCTGATCATCGCCTGCCCCTGCGCGCTGGGTCTGGCGACACCGATCTCGATCACCACGGCCACCGGGCGCGGCGCGCTTGCGGGCGTGCTGGTCAAGGGCGGTGAAGTGTTGGAGCGGATGGCCAGGGTGAATACACTGGTCATCGACAAGACCGGCACGCTGACCATGGGCAAGCCGGTGCTGACCGATGCCACCAGCGATGCCGTGCTGGCCCTTGCCGCCGCGGTCGAGGCGGGCTCGGCTCATCCCTTGGCGGCGGCGATCATGGCCGGCGCGAAGGCGCGCGGTCTGACCGTTTCGCCTTGCACTGACTTTGCGTCGGTCTCCGGCAAGGGCGTGCAGGGCGTGGTCGACGGCAGGCGCGTGGCATTGGGCAATGCGGCGATGTTGCAAAACCTGGGGCTGGCAGCACCGGATGCCGGGGCACTCTTGGCCGCGGGCAAGACCGTGATGTTCGTGGTGGCGGATGGTCAGGTCGCCGGGCTTGTCGCCGTTGCCGACCCCGTCAAGCCCGGCGCCGCCGAGGCGTTGCGCGCACTCAGGGCCGAAGGGCTGCGCATCATCATGGCCACGGGCGATGCCGAGGCGACAGCGCGGGTTGTGGCCGCGACGCTTGGCATCGACGAAGTGCAGGCCGGGATGCTGCCCGAAGGCAAGAAGGCGCTGATCGACCGGTTGCATGCCGAAGGCTGCCGCGTGGCGATGGCAGGCGACGGGGTCAATGACGCGCCCGCCCTTGCCGCCGCCGATGTCGGCATCGCCATGGGGCCGGGGGCAGATGTGGCGGTGGAAAGCGCCGGGATGACGCTGCTGGCGGGCGATCTGTCAGGCATCCTGCGCGGGCGCAGGCTGGCCCGGGCGACGCTGCGCAACATCAAGCAGAACCTGTTCTTCGCCTTCGCCTACAACGCCATCGGCATCCCCGTTGCGGCAGGGGTGCTGTACCCGTTCACCGGGCTCTTGCTGTCGCCCATGATCGCGGCGGCGGCGATGAGCCTGTCGTCGGTCTCGGTGATCACCAACGCGCTGAGGCTGCGCCGCGTCGTGCTGTGAGGCGAGACGCTCGCCGGTTGCGGTGTCGGCAAGCCCTTGAGGGCGCTGTGTTAATCGGCCCGATTAACGGAAGATGAAGGACCTACAAACCACCTACAATCAAGCTACATTGCCTCTACACGTGATGAGGGGTTTTCGACGTCTGGCCTGCGTTAACCATAAGCCTGCGAATCGTCGGGGTTGGGTGCGAAGAGATCAACAGGGCGACCGGGAATTCTCCGCCCAAGGATAATTCCCGCCCTCTCCCCCGGAGCCCGGAACCGTCTGATGGGCCTTGCGGTGCAAGGTCCGTCGGTTTCGTTGCCTGAGCGCCAGCGCGAAGGCAAGGAAGTCCCTCGGGCTTGGTGCGGAGGACAAAGCAAGTCTGCGCGCGCCTGCACGGGTGGGCGCGAGACTTCGCGCCGGCCCAGGGGCGGGCAGGCGCGGGCAGACTTGCTTTGGGCAAGTCCGCCAAGATAGGCAGGGTATGATTTCGTCAAGGCCATCGCGCCCAAATGCAAACGGGCCAGGGATCGCTCCCCGGCCCGCTGCTCATTTCCTGACGCCTCATTTCAGGCCGTCATCTGCGAAAATCGACTTGTTCTGCGTCCCGCCCGGCACGAAGATCGCGCCGATGACGACAGTCGCCCCCGCCACCACGATCGCATACCACAGGCCGGAATAGATGTTCCCGGTCTGGGCGGAGATGGCAAGGCCGTCGCAGGCAGCAGTCCACCGAACCAGCCGTTGCCGATATGGTAGGGCAACGAAAGGCCGGAATAGCGGATGCGGGTCGGGAACAGTTCGACCAGCATGGCCGCGATCGGGCCGTAGACCATCGTCACCAGAACGATCAGATAGGTCAGGATCAACACGATCGTGATCTTCTGGGTGGTGAAGATGTCGACAAAGTTCTGCGCCTTGGCGACAGAGTTGTTGTCGGCTGCCACCAGCGGATAGCCCGCTGCCATCAGCGCGCCATTCAGCGCCTTTTCGAACGCGGGCTTGACACCGTTGGCTTTGGCCAGCGCGGCGTTGGCCGTGTCAAGCTTGGCCACCACATCCGCCGGCATCGCCGCACGCGCGGCGTCAAGGGCGGCCTGAGCCGTGGGCAGGGCGGCGTTGGCTGCGTCCAGCGCGGTTTGCACCTTGGCCCTGGCGGTGTCGTCCGCCGCAGCCTTCAGCGCCTTGTCGGCGTCCGCAGCGGTCGTCTTGACACCAGTCAGAGCCTTGGTGGCGCTGTCAAGCGTCGCCAGCAGCGCGGCATCGGCAGCCTTGCGGGTGCCATCTACCGCAGTCTTGGCGGTGGCGATGTCAGCCGTGTTGGCGTTGCTGTCGTAGGCCTCGATCACTGTATCACCCACCTTGACCGAGGCGACGGTGCCCGCGGGCGCATTGACCGTGGTCGAGTTGACCGAGGTCTTGGACAGCAGGGCCTTGGTGATGTCGCAGGCCGAGGTGAACTTGGCGGTGCCGACCGGGTTGAACTGGAACGAGCAGTTCGCCGGATCAGCGGTCACGGTGACCGGGGTCTGCCGGGCCGCGTAAAGTGCGGGGTTGGCGGTCTGGGTCAAAAGCTTGAACACCGGGAAGTACGTCACGGCCGTCAGCAGGCAACCCGCCAGAATGATCGGCTTGCGGCCAATACGGTCCGAAAGCGAGCCGAAGAACAAAAAGCCCCCGGTGCCCAGAACCAGCGACCACGCCACGAAGACGTTCGAGGTGAAGCTGTCGACCTTGATGATGCTTTGCAGGAAGAACAGGGCGTAGAACTGCCCCGATTACCACACGACCGCCTGTCCCGCCGTCAGGCCCAACAGGGCGATGATGGCGATCTTGGCGTTCTTCCACTGGCCGAACGCTTCACGCAGCGGCGCTTTGGAATGGGCGCCTTCCTCTTTCATCTTCACGAAGGCCGGGCTCTCGGCCATCTGCAGGCGGATGTACATCGACACCACCAGAAGCACGAACGAGATGATGAACGGAATGCGCCAGCCCCAATCCTTGAACGCCCATTGGGCACCGACAGCACAACTGGCCGCCGATGGCACGCCGCTTCTGGATGCCAAGGGATCGCCCGTCCTGCTGGAGGCGTTCAAGGATTTCCACGCCGGGCGCATGGGGAAAATCCCCGCCGAGGCCTGAGCTAGCGGCCGTCCTTGTAGCCGACGAATGTCGCCAACCCGGTGCGCAGC
>JANXPK010000100.1 GCA_025357355.1 Rhodobacterales bacterium | reverse complement strand
GCGGCCTCCGTTCTGGTCAGGGACAAATGGCCGCCCACGATCAGCCGGGCCTGCCAGCCGGGCGGCAACAACGTGGTTGCCGTGCCTTCCTCGATGATGGCGGGGCCGCTGACAATGGCGCCCTCGACGATGGCGTTGCGGTCCAGAATGGCAGTCTTGCGCGGTTTGCCGTCGAAATGCACGTCGCGTTCCCGCGGCGGCTTGCCGGCCAGACGGGCAGTTGGGGCGTTGTCGGGGCGGGGCAGGCGGCCGAGGGCGGCAAGACGGATGTTGGCCATCTCGACGCGGCCTTCCGGGCTTGAATGGCCATATTGGCGCTCATAGGCCACATCGAACGCGGTTCGCACGGCGGCCATGTCGATCTTGCCCGCAGGAATGGGAATGGTCATCACGTATTCCTGACCATGATAGCGGAAATCGACCGAGCGTTCAAAGCCGATGGCGCCCGGCTTGATGCCCTCGCCCAGAAGATAGGCGCGCCCCTTTTCGGCCAGCGCCGCAAAGGCCGTTTCCAGCGTCGCGGGGTCGGTCAGATCCCAGAACCCGTACAGCGTTTCCTTGAAATCGTGCCGCACATCGGTCTGCAACATGCCCCAGGCGGAGAAGGCACCGGGATAGACCGGCACGATCACCTCCTTGATCTGCAATTCCTCGGCCAGCGCTGCCGCCTGCGCCGGTCCCGCCCCACCAAAGGCCACCAGCGAGAAATCGCGCGGGTCGATGCCGCGCCGGATCGTGATGGTGCGGATCGCGTCGGCCATCTTGGCGTTGATGATATCCAAGACACCCTGCGCCATCGCCTCGGCACTCATTCCAAAGGTCTTGCCCATCTTGGCCAGGGCGGCGGCCGCTGCCGTCCTGTCCAAGGCCATGCCCTCGCCCATGAAGTTGCCACCATCCAGCCGCCCCAGCACAAGATTGGCGTCCGAAACCGTGGGATCCGTGCCGCCGCGCCCGTAACAGACCGGCCCCGGAACTGCCCCCGCCGACTGCGGCCCGACCCGCATCGCGCCAGCCTCTTGCCACGCAATCGAACCGCCGCCCGCGCCGATGACGTGGATGTCCACCACCGACATCTGCACCGGCAGCCCTTCGAACTTCGCCTCATTCGACCCCGAGGGTTGGCCATCGATGATCAGGCTGGCGTCAAACGAGGTGCCTCCCATATCGACGCAGATCAGGTTCTGCCGCCCAGTCGCCGCTGACAGCGCCTTGCCGCCGATGGCGCCGCCGACCGGGCCCGACAGCAAGGTCTGCAACGGCGTGGCACTGGCCGTGGCCGCACTCATCACGCCACCATTCGATTCCATCACATGCAGGCCCTGTCCGGCGGGCAGCCGGTCCCTCAGGTCCTCGACCAGGGTCTTGAGATAGCGCCGCACCACCGGGGCAAGGTAGGCGTCCATCGCGGTGGTCGAGGTCCGCTCGAACTCGCGCCACTCCGGCGAGACCTTGTGCGACAGGGCCAGCGCGACACCGGGCAGACGCGCGGCCAGATAGGCTGCGGCGGCCAGTTCATGCGCCGGGTTCTTGTAGGAAAACAGGAAACAGATCGCGATGGCCTCAAACCCCTCGCGCTTGGTGGCAGCCACCAGTTCGTCCAGATCGTCGGTGTTCAACGGCTCGATCTCGGTCCCGGTCGCAGCAATCCGCCCGTGCGCCGTATAGGTGAATTGCAACGGCGCCAGCGGCTTGGGCTTGTTCCAGCGGATCGAAAAGATGGCGCCCCGGTCGTTGCCCTGAATGGTATAGATGTCGCGGAAATTCTGCGTGGTCAGCAACGCGATCTTGGCGCCGCGCCGGGTCAACAACGCATTCAGACCCACCGTGGTGCCGTGGACAAAGAAATCGATCGTCGCATCGGCCGGGATCGCCAGCTTGATCCCCTCCAGCACCGAAAGTGCAGGGTTCTGCGGCGTGGTCAGAACCTTGGCCGCGCCACACTCGCCGGTGACGCTGTCCTGAAACACGATGTCGGTGAAGGTGCCGCCAATATCGGCCGACACACGGTAATGCTTGCCCACGTGATACCCTCGTCAAATCTATGAGAAGCGGCCGGGCATCGCGCCCGGCCGGATTGCTACGCGTCGATCACTGGGCCCATTCGCCCTTGAAGTCGGGATGCGCATCCAGAACCGCCTTGTCGATCATGGCTTGCAACGGCCCGGCCGTGTCCATGTCGATGGCCTGCGTCACCGGTTTGCCCTCGATCTTGTTGGCGATCTGGTCCATGGCCAGCTTGCCCATCGTCACCGGGAAATAGGCCAGTGTGGACTTCCACTTGCCGGCACGGATCGCATCAATCGCGATGGCAGCGGCACCGCCGCCCGACAGATACATCTTTGAGACGTCGTAACCTGCCGCCTCCAGCGCAATCTGCACGCCGGGCAGATGCTGGTCAGCGTTCGACAGCACCACGTTGATGTCCTTGTGGGCCTGCAGGATGTCCGTCATCGAGGTCAGCGCCTTGTCGGGCGAATACATGCCCTCGCCCTCGGCCACGATCTTGATGTTGGCATGGGTGCCCAGAACCTTTTCAAAGGTTTGCAGCCGCAGGTTGTCGAACGGGAAGATCTTGCCGCCGATGATGATCACCACGTTGCAGGGGTTCTTGTCGGCGCAATAAGTTGCTACGGCTTCGGCCTGCACGGTGGCACCGGCCACGGGCGGCGAGGCGACGGTGGCCGTGATCC
>JANXPK010000093.1 GCA_025357355.1 Rhodobacterales bacterium | reverse complement strand
GGCTGGCTGCATTTCACCTGGGATCAGCCGCCGACCAAGGTGGCACTGCCACACAAGGTCTGGGAATTGCCGCATCTGGAAAACCTGACCGGTTCGCCCGAAGCCTATGCACCACCCGGTTCGATCCGTGCGACGGCCCCGCTGGCGCGGGCGGATTATGAGGCGTGGGCACCCGAATAATGGCTGAGAATCGTCTGGAAATTCTGGCTGGAGCCTTGGTTCTGGTCGCAGCCGCCGCCTTCGTGGCCTATGCCGGCCAAAACACCCGGATCAGTGGCACTACCGGAACCTATCCGCTCAAGGCCAGCTTCCGCTCGGTCGAGGGCATCTCGACCGGGTCCGATGTCAAGCTGGCAGGCGTCAAGGTTGGAACCATCGCTGCGATGACGCTGAATCCGACCACCTACATGGCCGATGTCGTTGTCAACATCGACAATTCCATCCAGCTTCCGACCGACAGCGCCATCCTCATCTCCTCCGAGGGGCTGCTGGGCGGTAACTTCGTCGAACTGGTGCCAGGTGGGATGCCTGACAACCTGCAACCCGGTGGCGTGATCGAAGATACCCAGGGGGCGGTGTCGCTCGTGCAACTCCTCCTGAAATTCGTGGGCTCCAAGACCGACCCATTGCCAACCAAGACTGGGCCATGATCCGCGCCGCGATTGTGGTGATCGCGGCTTTGACCGCCGCCGGGACCTGCGTCGCCGATGTGGTCGTGGCCAGGGGCGGCGTGCTGCGCATGCTTGACAAGTTGTCCGGCGTGGTAACCGATTACACCGTGGCCAGCGGCCAGACCCAAAGCGAAGGCCGCCTGACCGTTCGGCTTGATGAATGCCGCTATCCGTCCGATCTGCCGACCGGCGAGGCTTATGCCCATCTGACGATCACCGAGGCCGGAACGACTGCGCCGGTGTTCAAGGGCTGGATGGTGGCCTCTTCGCCCGGCCTTTCCGCCCTTGATCACCCACGTTATGACGTCTGGGTCTTGCGCTGCGACGTGCCCGACGCGGCACCGGGCGCAACCACCGCGCCGGGCAACAATACCGGCGGATAATCGGGCGGAATGAAGTTGGCTTCGTCAGCCAAGGCAGCGGCCAGCTTGCGTTGATAAGTCGCGCGCGGGATCTCCACAGCACCAAGGCTGGCCAGATGCGGGGTCAGGAACTGGGTGTCAAACAACCGAAATCCGCCCGCCCGCAGCCGGTGTACCAGATACGCCAGCGCCAGCTTCGACGCATTGGTTGCCCTTGAGAACATGCTTTCGCCAAAGAATGCCGCTCCGATGGTCACCCCGTAGACCCCGCCGATCAGACGATCCTTTTGCCAGACTTCCAGACTGTGGGCGTACCCATTGGCATGCAGGGCGTTGTAAAGATCGAAGATTTCGGCGTTGATCCAGGTTTCTTCGCGCTCCGCGCAGCCGCTGACAACTGCCGCAAAGGCCTGATCGACCGTGACCGACACCATAGAGTGCAGGATATGATGCCGCAGACTGTGCGAGATATGAAAGCAGTCCAGCGGAAAGACCCC
>JANXPK010000693.1 GCA_025357355.1 Rhodobacterales bacterium | reverse complement strand
CTGGCCTTTGCGCTGACGCTGTGGACACCTCCGGTCTGGACGCCGGATCAACTGGCGCTGGCCGTCAGCTATACCGCCTATTGCCTGCTTGCGCCTCGCATGAAAGAGCGCCGCTTTGCCGCCCGGTATGGCGCGCGGTTTGATCGCTATCGGGCAAAAGTACCCTATATGTTTCCTGACCTGACCAAGGAGCGCCCGGATGCGCAATGACCTGACGATCTATGACCGCGTGGCCGACAGCTGGTGGTCTGATGACATCCGTTGGGTACGGACGCTGAAGAACCTGGTGCCCGGGCGGCTGGCCTGGTTTGACCGCCAGATCGACTGGCAGGGCCAGGACGCGCTGGACCTTGGCTGTGCTGGTGGCTTCATGGCCGAGGCGCTCGCGGCCCGCGGTGCGCATGTTACCGGCATCGACCCGGCCGAGGGCGCCATCGCCGCCGCCCGTGCCCATGCCCGCGCTCACGGTCTGCGCATCGGGTATGACGTGGGCGTGGGCGAGGCGCTGCCCTAAGATGGTGCCAGCTTTGACGCCGTGGTCTGTGTTGACGTGCTGGAGCATGTGGCCGACCTGCCCCGCGTCCTGTCGCAGGTGGCGCGCACCCTGCGTCCCGGTGGGCTGTTCCTGTTCGACACGATCAACCGCAACCCCTTGGCCGGCTGGCCACCATCACCCTGGCCGAGGATGTTCTGCGCCTGTTGCCCCGTGGCACGCATGACCCGGCCAAGTTCATCAAACCCGCTGAACTGCGCGCGGCCATGCAAGACGCGGGGCTGGTGCCAGGTGCCTTCACCGGTCTCGGACCACGCGGCATCAATCGCCGCCTGGAACTGACCTTTGGCCCGCTGCCGCTGACAGCGATCCTGTACATGGGCGCCGCCCGCAAACCACACGCCAAGGCCGCCCCAATGACCGAACTTGTCCGCGAAAACGTGCAGTCCTATCCCCGCCCGCCCGCTCTGGAGCCCGTGCCGCAGCGCATCCTCATCCGGCTGGGCGGTGCAGTTGTGGCCGACACGACCCGCGCCCTGCGCGTGCTGGAAACGCACCACGCGCCCACCTACTATCTGCCGCCTCAGGATATCGCGGCCACCCTGCGCCCCGCACATGGCAGCAGCTTTTGCGAGTGGAAGGGGGTGGCACGCTATTACGACGTGCTGTCCGGCGACAAGATCGCCCCCCTCGCGGCCTGGGCCTATGACAAGCCCACGGCGGGCTTTGCCGGGCTTGCGGGCTATGTCGCCTTTTACGCCGCGCAGATGGATGAAGCGTGGGTCGGCGACATTCGTGTTCTACCGCAGCCGGGTGATTTCTACGGCGGCTGGGTCACCCCCAATCTGGAGGGTCGGATCAAGGGTGCGCCCGGCACGCAGCATTGGTAGGTTATAGTAGGTGCGGGTGTGTATCAGCGACCGTGCAGCCGAAAGTTCGAGAGATGAACATGGTGCTGCGTGGTCTGATGTCACTTGCCCTTGTTGCGGTCATGTTTGGCAGCGCCATGCCGCCCGCAGCGGCCGACGGGACCGTGAGCGGGGCGTTGTTGCACAACTTTAACTCTCGAGGATTCACAACGTGAATCCAAGCGGTTAGACGGGCTGCCTGAGCAAGCCATCGCCCGCCCGCTACCGCACCACAAATTGGTCCAGCTACATGGCTTCGCTGCGCAAGCGCGGGTCACTGCTCATCTGGTTGGACAAGGGCTTGATCTCGCTCGCGCCGCCTGACGGCAGCCCGGGTCAGCCCGCTGTGTTCTCCGACGCCGCGATCCAGTTCTGCCTGACGATTAGGGTTCTCCTCAAGCGGCCGTTGCGGCAAACGACCGGGATGGTTGCCAGCCTGTTGAAGATGGCAAATCTAGATTGCGCTGTGCCAGACTATACAACACTGTGCCGGCGGCAGAAAACGCTGGCAGTCCAGATCCCCTACCGATGTGCCGAAAGTCCTCTTAACCTGCTCATTGACAGTACGGGCATCAAGTTCTTGGGCGATGGTGAACGGCAGGCCCGCAAGCATGGCGTTCAGGGCCAACGCTAGTGGCGCAAGGTGCATCGGGCGATGGACACGGCGACTTCAGACATCCGGGCTGTCGCGCTCACACCCAGCAGCGACGGTGACAGCCCAATTCTACCGGAACTTCTGGAGCATATCCCTGGGGGTGAGGAAACCGGCGCAGTGACCGCACATGGGCCTATGACACGCGCCGTTGCCACGCCGCCAGGCCACTCCGATTATCCCCATCCGCAAGAATGGCCGACCGCGGAAGGCAGATTGCCCGACCGCAGTCGCCCGAAACGAAACCTCCTCGCCACGCGGCACAACGGCAGGGCATTCTGGAAGCGATGGGCGGGATACCACCTCCGAAGCCGGATCGAGGCGAAGATGCGGTGCCTCTAAGCCTTCGGCGAACGCATCGCCGCCAGAGACCCCTACCGCCAAACTGCACAAATAAAAATACGCATAGCCCTGATGAACCGTTTCTCAGCCCTCGGCACTGCCTAAATCGTCCGCGTGGCCTGATCTCATATGGGAAAGGGCCAACCATGCCCCAGCCGTGAGTTACACAACATGTATAACCGCCCCTTGCGCAAGGGGGTTTCCGAAGCTGTTTCGCGCGTAGTCGGGTGCTGACATGTATCCGGCCTCAGATGCGGCCATCTCACAAGCCGCGGGCCCGTAAGGTATTCGCGGATCAGGCCCCAAATCAACGCCGCGTGCTCGAAGGCACTCTGTTGCGCACTGGTTCCTCTGATCCCGTCTCGCGACCGTTGCGCCAAACTGCTCCTTGCCATCTTCCGCTCCGACGTACTCGCGACCGACGACTGCTTGCGCCGCCACGTCCGGAGACTGGTAGACGCCGCCACGAGCCATCAATACCCAGACGATCCGTGCCATCTTGTTCGCCAATGCCACCCGCACCAGCATCGGCGGCTTGCGCGTCAGCATCCCGCCAAGCCATGTGCCCGGCCGGGCCGCGGCACGGACGTGCCGCTTTATAATGACGCTGCAGGCACCGATGATCAGCAGCCGTCGCAGCGACCGCTCGCCCATCTTCGTCGTGGCACCGAGCCGCTGCTTGCCGCCGCACGAATGCTGGCGTGGCACCAGACCCAACCAAGCTGCAAAGTCGCGTGCCTTGCGAAAAGTCTCGGGCGGTGGGGCCAAGACCGCGATGGCCGTGGCGATCAAGGGCCCGATGCCGGGCACTGTCATCAACCGCTGGGCAAGCCCGCTCTCCTTGGCGCGGCGGGCGATCTCGGCATCGAGCTTGTCGATCTCCGTCTCCAGATGGGTGAGAGCCCCGACCAAGATTGTGAGCGTCCCGATGGCATCGCCGGGCAGACCGCTGTCGGGATCCTCGACGATGGCGATCAGCTTTGCGGCATTCGCCACAGCTGTCCGCCAATGGCACCTTCCCCGGTTTCAGCGAGATAGCAGGTGGTTCTTCTCTGTCTGGCCGCTCCTGAGACGGGATGGTGGTTGGCCGCACAGGAAGGCCTTGCCGGAGAGCACCTAGCCAGGTTTCCGCAGGGTTTCAGACAAGGGCGGTGTAGGGCCACCTTGGCGGATCGGAATGGAGATGGGTCAGGGCATCAAGCGATGTGCCACGGCAGGATGCTCCTTGGGCCATGGGTCAGAGAAGTCGGGATCGGGCAGGAAGGTCTGGCCCGCGAGGCTTTCCCGAGAGGCGATGAGGTCAGCTTCTTCTTGCGGGTTCAAACGGGACCCGCCCACCAGCGAGTCCTCCTGCACCACGTCCGGAAAGTGCCCGCCATTGGCAAAGTCGTCCAGCACCTGCGCTGCGGTGGCGATGGAACCTTCATGGAATTATGGGGCGGTGACGGCGATCGTTGCAGTTGCGTCGGTCTGACGGCCGTATACCTCGGAATTCAGTGGCAGAGCGACCGCAACTTGAGGGGTAATTCAGGCCATCAAAGTGGCATTGGAAACCCAAAGTGCCTGAAATTGCGGGTCTTGGTTGGGACCGGGTCGTCTGGAACTCGGACAATCCGTTCGGCACGCAGCAATTTGCGCGGGACCAGTGGGTCGGCGCGAACCATGTCCTGCTCGTCGGGGTATCACCCTCGGAGAAGAATCGGCTGGCGGCCGCATCGCCTGCCGCATCTTAAGGATTGCGTCGCGGGTCACGCCTAACCGCCATTCATCCGATGCGACAAGTTTTGCGCCGTCAGACCCTCACCCGCCAGTTCGGCGCAGATTTTCCCGCGATGAAAGACCAGCACCCGGTCGCACCCCGCCACCAGTTCCTCCAGATCGGTCGACAGATACAGAACAACCGCGCCCCCGGCGGCAACCCGGCGCAGAAGCTGGTTGATCTCCTCGCGCGCGCCCACGTCAACGCCCCGCGTCGGATCGTCCAGCAGCAAAAGCGAGGGGTCGCAGTCCAGCCATTTGGCCAGCACGACCTTTTGCTGATTGCCCCCCGACAGCGACCCTGCCGGCGCATCGACCGACTGCGTCTTGACCCCCACCCGCGTGGCCAGCGCCGCCGCGCGCTGTCGCAGGGCGGCGGTGGAGAGCACCGCGCCATCCCGCGCCATGCCGATCGAACGGACCTGGACGATATTCTCCCAGATCGGCTTTTCCAGCATCAACCCCAATTTGCGCCGATCGCCTGAGACATAGGCCACGCCGGCCGCGATGGCCCGGCGCAGATCGGCAGGCCGCCCCGCCCCGCTGGGCAGGGTCACCTGCCCCGAGGAAACCGGCCCCAGACCCGCCACCGCCGACAGCACCGCCTCGGGCCCCGATCCTGCCAGACCGGCCAGCCCCACGACTTCGCCCCGGGCGACGGTCAGACTGACGCCATGCAAGCCGGGCGCGGTCAGGTCCGAAATCTGCAGCCCCTGCCCCGGCAGTTTCGGCGCGGGGCCGCGCGGCTGCCGCCGGGCCTTTTCGCCCATCATGGCGCCGACCAGATCGCCCATCGACAGGCCCGCCACATCCGCGCCCGCCATGATCACCCCGCCATCGCGCAGGATGGTGACGGTGTCGCACAACTCCATCACCTCTTGCAGGATATGGCTGACAAAGACCACGCCGACCTGCCGGTCGCGCAGGATGGAAAGGATCTTCAGCAGCCGCGCCGATGCCCCAGCCTCCAGCGCCGAGGTAGGCTCGTCCAGCAGCAGCACCCGTGGCTGCACGATCAGCGCCTTGGCGATTTCCACCAACTGCCGTTCGGCCAGCGTCAGATCGGCCACCGGGGTTTCAGGCGCACGCTCCACCCCCAGTTCGGCCAGGATCGGCAGGGCCAGGGCGCGCATCTTGCGCCGGTCGATGAAGGGGCCGATGCGGGGTTCGCGCATCGGAAACAGGTTGTCCAGGATATCCAGCCGGGGAAACAGGCTCAACTCTTGCGCCACGATGGCGACACCGCCGCGCACCGCCTCGGCGGTCGAACGAAAGCTGACCGCGCGGCCCGACATCTGCAAACTGCCGCTGTCGGGGCGCACGGCGCCGGTCATGATCTTGACGAGGGTGGATTTGCCCGCGCCGTTTTCGCCCAGAAGCGCGTGAACCGAGCCGGGGCGGACCGCAAAGTCCACCCCTTTCAGCGCCACGACCCCGCCATAGGATTTGGCGATACCCTGCGCCTGCAAGGCTATCATCGGGCTGTTCATTTCGGCGGCCAGGGTCCGACGATATGCGCCTGCGGGTGGGCCAGCACGTCATCGCCCAGGGGGGCCAAGGCCGCGGCCACGCTTTCAGGGCTGCTTTGACGCGCGATCACCGCATCGACATTGTCCTTGGTCACGAACTCGCCCGGCACCAGCAACAGCCCCTGGATCAGGGGCTCTCCGGTCAGCCGCGCATTGGCCAGCGCGCGCGTCGCGATATAGCCCGCCAGCCAATGGCCCGGCGAGACGATATAGGCCGCATGGCCATCCTTGACCGCCTGCAGGTTCCCCGCCTCAAGGTCAAAGCCGCCGGCAGGCAGGTTGAAGCCCTTGCGCGACCCCAACAGCCCCCAGGCCGTCGCGTCCGCAGCCGAGGGCGCCAGAACCGCCACCGCATCGGGATTGGCGCTCAGCAGGCCATCCCAGGCGGCAAAGACCTCGGCCGAACTGGTCGAGATGCCGTTGGTCGCCACCGGCCCCACGATCTTCAGGTCGGGGCGCAACTCGCCAATGCGCTTGACCATGCCCTGCACGCGCATGTCCAACGGCGGCACACCGACCCCGGTGTTGCCGATGATCACCGAACCCTTGGCATCGGCGGGCACCATGGCCAGCACCTTTTCGGCCAGTTGTGCGCCAAGACCGATGTTGTCGGCAGTGATGAACAGACCCACGCCCGAGCCTGCGGGCGGCGGCGCGTCGATGGCCACCACGGGGATGCCGGCCGCGATGGCATCCATCACCGGGCGGGTCAGCGGGCCAGAGGCCAGGCTTTGCAACACGATGCCGTCGGTCTGGGTCTGGGCGATGGGGCCGAACAGCGCCACCTGCTTTTGCGGATCGCCGCTGTCTGGGGCTGCGGTCTTGACGTGAACGCGGGGGTCAAGGACTGCCACCGCCTCGCCGCCATGGGCCATTTGAACGAAGGCGTCGGTCTTGGTTTCCCAATAGACAAAGCCCAGTTCCAGCGGCTTGTCCTCGGCCCAACCGCGCAGCGGCGCCAGGGCCACAAGGGCCACGCTGCCCTGCATCAGACTGCGCCGCGAAAGTCGTATCGTCATGTCGTCCTCCCTGATTATTCTTGGCCAGTCCGTGATTGGCTTGGCCGCTATTTCCTGAACCGCTTTTGCCGCTGCACCAGCCCATCGACCGACACGGCGCCCAAGATCACCGCCCCGGTCGCGAACTGCGCCCAGGTTGCGGGGATCTGGAAATAGACCAGACCGATGGCCACCGCCGTCAGCAGGACAGACCCCACCAGCGCGCCAAAGACCGTGGCCTTGCCACCCGCCAGCGGGGTGCCGCCGATGACCGCACCAGCGACGGCGAAAAGCTCGATCCCGCCGCCCGATTGCGGATCGCCCACCGTAAAGAAGGCCAGCGCCACGATGCCCGACAGCCCGGCCATCAGCGCGGCCAGAACAAAGCCCAAGGTCCGCGTCGCCTTGATCGGGATGCCGGAAAACGCAGCCGCATCGGGGTTCGAGCCGATTTCGCGGATGCGGTAACCAAGCGGAGTCTTGTGCATGACCAGCGCCAGCACGACGCCCAGCCCCAGCATCAGCAGAACCGACACCGGCAGGCCCAGAACCCTGCCGCCCCCCAGATAGCTGATGATCGGATCGTCCAGTGGCACGCCGGTGACCTGCGTGCCACTGGACAGCGCCAGCGCAAGACCGCGCAGCATCCAGCTCATCGCCAGGGTGCCGATCAACGAGGGGATGCCGATCACCTGGCTGGTCAGCGCGTTCAACAGCCCGATGCCCATCGACAGGCACAGCGCCAGCCCGATGGCGAGGATGGGGGCCATCCCCGCCCGCATCATCAGCGCCGCGACGATCCCGGTCAGGACGTAATTGCCGCCGACCGACAAATCGATCTCGTTCTGCGGGATCAGAAAGACCAGCCCCATGGCGATCAGTGCGGCATAAACAGAACTTTGCAGCACGTTGACCAGTTGGCCCGCCGCCAGAAAGTTGGGATGCACGACCCCCACCACCGCCAGAACCGCCACCAGCGCCAGGACAGCGCTTGTCCAATCCGCCGAGACGATCTTGCGCAGGGTGGTCCGCTGGGCGGCGGCAAGGTCTTGGGGCACGTCGGTCATGGGAACTCCGGGCTTAACGGGCAAAGGATGTCGCAAGAAAATCCGTGACGCGGGCCAAGGTCCGGGGCGCCTCGAAGCTGCCGCCGCCGTGGGTGCCCAGCGCCAGGATCTCAAGCCGCAGATCGGGACAGGTGCCATGGGCGGCCACTGCGGCATGCAGGCGGCGCGACTGGTTGGCTGCGATAAAGGGGTCAAGCGCGCCATGCATGATCAACATGGCCGGCAAGGGCGCGCCCGGTGGCAGTTCGGCCAGCCGGGCGATGGGGCCTGCGGCACGGGCCAGGTCGGGGTTCTGGGCCACGGTTGCCCCGATCAGGCGGCTTTCGGGGCTGTTGGGGCCATCGTTGCGGCCCGTGGCCCGTTCGATCGCGGTGGCTGCGATGTCATCATCCATCGTCGGAAAATCGACCGGCGGGAACCAGATCACGCTGGCCGCAAGCCGCGTCGCCGCATCCCCCGCCAGCGCAATCCCAATCGAGGCTGACAGATGCCCGCCCGCCGAGGGGCCAAAGCTGGCGATCCGGCTGGCGTCAAACCCAAGCGTCGCAGCGTTTGCGCGCAGAAAGGCGAGGGCGGCTTTTAGGTCGTCCAGTTGCGCGGGCCAGATGGCGCTGTCGGTCAAACGATAATTGACCGAAGCCACGGCAAAGCCCGCCTGCAGCAGGGCCTCGCGTTCGCGCGCACCATCCCCCTTGCCACCCATCAGAAAGGCGCCGCCGTGGATATAGACGACCAGCGGCGGATGGGGCGCATCGGGCAGCATCAGGTCCAGAACGTGACGTTCCGACCCTTTGGCATAGCGCATATCAGTGACCTTGGCGCGCATTTCTTCCCCCCTGCACAAACCGGATCCTGGGTCTGCTTATCCACGGCCAAACCGCCGCGTGACAAATTGGAAGCGCGGTTGCCGGGATAAGTTGGGGCTATCGCGTCAGGCGCCGGTCTCGGCCCGGATGGCAGACAACAGCGCCTGTTGCGCGGGGGTGGGGCGCCAGTCTTGGCGCAGGGTCAGGCCGATGGGACGCGCCGCACCGGGCACGGTAAAGTCCAGAACATGCACCAGCCCGCGCGCCAGTTCGCCGCTGGCCTGTGCGCGGCTGATGCAGGCCAGATGATCCCTGTCGGCCAGCATTTCACGCATCAGGATGACCGATCCCGTTTCGGTCAAACCCTGCGGCGGCTGAAGCCCCGCATCCGCGAACATGGCGTCGAATTGGGCGCGCGACGGCGTGCCTTGACGCGGCACCGCCCAAGGGTGGGCCATCAGCGCCGGCAAGCTGACCGGGCGGCCCAGCAGCGCATGCCCCGCACCCGCAAGCAAAACAAGCGTGTCGTCGAACAGCCGCTCTTGCCTGATATCGGCAATCGGCAGCGGGTCGCGCAAAGCGCCGATCAACAGGTCAATCTCGCCCCGTCGCAGGCCGGTCAGCAATTCGTCATAACTGCCCTCCAGCACCCGGACG
This sequence comes from Rhodobacterales bacterium, assembly GCA_025357355.1. Classification (GTDB taxonomy): domain Bacteria; phylum Pseudomonadota; class Alphaproteobacteria; order Rhodobacterales; family Rhodobacteraceae; genus Stagnihabitans. The sequence continues at coordinate 8,692 of JANXPK010000693.1, read as the reverse complement.
GGCACGCGGGGCCGCAGGGCGCGAAAGCGGATCAGCGCCTGCGGCAGGACAAAGGCGCGCGACAGGGGCATGGCGCCCACCACAATCTGCCCCCCCTCGCCGCCCGCCAGTTCAGCCAATTCGGCGGCCGCCTGATCCAGTTCGGCAAAGGCCAGCCGCACCGCCAGCGCAAGGGTCGCACTGGCACGGACGGCCACCACGCCGTGGGCGGTGCGCTGAAACAGCGGTCGGCCCGCCTCGCGCTCCAACTCGGTCACGGCGCGGTGGGTTGTGGGCTGCGAGACGCCAAGCCGGCGGGCCGCCAGCGAAAAGTTCTGCGTCTCGACCACGGCCACCAGCGCCGTCAGTTGCGCCCGCGTGGCCGTCAGCGACAGGCGCGGCGCCATTTCAGCAAAGCCCTGATCCAGCATCGCAAGCGCCCGGTCGACACGGGCGCGCAGAACCCCTCCGGCTTGGGTGGTGAAAACCCCCTGCGGCGTGCGGCGAAACAGCGGCAGTCCGGCGAGCGCCTCAAGCTTGGCAAGCGCCTGCGTCACCGCGGGCTGGGTAACGCGGGCCGCCTCGGCCGCGCGGGTCAGCGAGCTGGTATCCGCCACTGCCAGAAACACCCGCAGATGGCGCAAGTTGCCCGCGATCACAGCCGGTGCAGGATCATGTCGGCGCGGGCCCACAGATCACCCTTGGCATCTTTCAGCCCCAGCTGGCCGATCCGGTCCTGCCAATCGGCCGCAGCCCCAGTCAGGGCCGCATTCAGCCCAAGGTCGCGCAAGGTGGCCGCAACCTCGCGCATCTCGGCGGCGCGGCGTGGGCCGTGGCTCATCATCCGTTCCAGATTATAGGCGCCTTGCACCGGCCAATCGACCTGCGGGTTGGACGCGATCAGCGAGCCGATCACCTCATCCTCCACCCCCGCCTTGCGGGCGGCCAGGAAGCATTCGGCATGAAGCGCCTCCAGCCCTTTGACCATGACGGATCGGATCATCTTGACCGACGAGGCCTGGCCGACCTCTGCCCCCACGACCCGCGCCTGCATGCCCCAACCGGTCAGCACTTCGCAGCCGCGCTGGGCGAGCGGGCCGGACAGCAGAACCGGCGTGCGGTGCCGCCTTGGGTGAACCGGGGCCATGATGGCCATGTCGACATAATCGCCCCCCGCGGCATGGATCACCTCGGCGGCACGCCGTTTGGTTTCAGGGGCGCAGGAATTGCCGTCAAACCACAGCGTGCCGGGGCGCAGGTGGGGCGCGCAATCCTGCGCCGCCTGGCAGGCCTGATCGGCGGTCACAAGGCAAAAGACCGCCGTTGCCCCGGCCAGCGCCTCGGCGCGCGTCACCAAAGGCACGCCATGGGCCGGGGTCATGTCCCGCGGGTCAAAGGCCAAGGCGGACTGCCCTTGCGGTGCCAAGCCTTCGGCAAAGGCCCGCCCGGCCTCGCCAAATCCGATCAATGCCAGCGTCATGGTTCCCTCCCCTTGCCCACCACATCCTTGCCCCGCGGCGGCTGTCTTTCCAAGCCACAATAGCCGGAACTTATGGGATCAGGCTTCGATCTGAATGGACAGCGCACGGTGGTCTGCGGTTTATGGGGGTAAGCAACCCGGAGAGCCGCCTTGACCGACCCCACAGCCCCCAGAACCGCCCTTGTGATCAGCGCCCATGCGGCGGATTTCGTCTGGCGCTGCGGCGGGGCGATTGCCGCCCATGCGGCACAGGGGGTGCAGGTCACGGTCGTCTGCCTTTCCTATGGTGAACGGGGCGAAAGCGCCAAGCTGTGGAAACAGCTGGGCATGACGCTGGACCGCGTGAAGGCCGCCCGCGCCGCCGAGGCCCGCAAGGCCGCCGTGGCTTTGGGCGTGCATGACCTGATCGAGTTTGACTTGGGGGATTACCCGCTGGAGTTCACCCGGGCGCACAAGGACCGGCTGGTGGACGTCATGCGCGCCGTCCAGCCCGATTTCATGTTGTCCCATAGCCAGTTCGACCCCTACAACACCGACCACATGCTGACGACGCAGGTCGTGCTGGAATGCCGGTCCACCGCGCAGGCCTGGGGGCACAATCCGGGGCAAAAGGTGCTGGGTGCGCCGCAGCTTTACCTGTTCGAACCACACCAGACCGAACAGATGGGTTGGAAGCCCGATACCTTCCTGGACATCACCCCGGTCTGGGACAAGAAATGGGCCGCCATCCAGTGCATGGAGGGGCAGGAACACCTTTGGCATTTCTACAAGAACGTGGCTGAAAACCGGGCCAACCATTTCACCCGCAATTCGGGCGGGCAATCCAGCGGGCGGGCTTGCAAATATGCCGAAGGGTTCCAGTCAATCTATCCGCGCACGGTGGACAGCCTATGACACCCACCACCCCCTCATTCGACATCGCCCATCTGGGCCATGTCGAGATGCTGACCGACAGGTTCGAGGAAAGCCTCGATTTCTTCACCCGCGTCTATGGGCTGAAACTGTCCGGCCAGGACGCAAACAGCGCCTATCTGCGGGCCTGGGACGATTACGAACACTGCACGCTAAAGCTGACCCGGGCGGCAACGACGGGCGTCGGCCACGTCGCCTATCGCTGCGCTTCGCCCGAGGCCCTTGCGCGGCGGGTGGCGGTGATCGAGGCGTCTGGGTTTCCGGTTTTGGGCTGGGTCGCGGGCGATGAAAGCCACGGGCGGGCGTTTCGGTTCACGGACCCTTTCGGCCATGTTTTCGAGATCTACTATGCCACGGTCTGGCACCGGCCGACCGGCGCCGAAGTCCCGGCTTTGAAGAACAATGCCAGCGCCTTCACCGGGGCCGCGCCACGCCGGATCGACCATCTGAACCTGCTGGCCAGTGACGTGACCGAATTCCGGCGTTTCATGGAAACCTGCCTTGGCGCGCGGGTGACCGAGTATATCCAGCTGGACAACGGCCGGATTGGTGGCTGCTGGTTCACGGTGAACAACAAGACCTATGACTTGGCCTGCACCGAAGAACATGGGCGCGGCCATGCCCGGCTGCACCATGTCACCTATGCCACCGACAGCCGCGAGGACATCCTGCGCGCCGCCGACATCTTCCTGCAGAACGGCGTCCATATCGAAACCGGGCCGCACAAGCACGCCATCCAGGGCACCTTCTTTCTTTATGTGTGGGAGCCTGCGGGCAACCGGGTGGAACTGGCGAACTCGGGCGCGAGGCTGATCCTGGCTCCCGACTGGCAGCCCGTCATCTGGACCGAGACCGACCGCAAGAAGGGTCAGGCCTGGGGTCTGAAAACCATCGAAACCTTCCACACCCACGGCACCCCGCCCACGCCCACGCCCAAGGAATAACCCATGCCCGTCGTCATCCAGCATATCGACCGCGCCGATGCCGCGATCATTGAGGGTCTTGCCCGCGCCGGTGTCGCCACCGTTCACGAGGCGCAGGGGCGCAAAGGGTGTCTCGCCAGTCATCTGCGGCCGATCTGGTCCGGCGCGCAGATTGCCGGAAGTGCGGTGACGATTTCTGCGCCGCCCGGTGACAACTGGATGCTGCATGTGGCGATTGAACAACTGCAACCGGGGGATATCCTGGTGCTGGTCCCCACAAGCCCCTGCGACAACGGCTATTTCGGCGATCTTCTCGCAACAAGCGCCATGGCGCGCGGCTGCAAGGGCCTGGTGATCGAGGCGGGCGTGCGCGACGTGCGTGACCTTGCGGCAATGGGCTTTCCGGTCTGGTCCAAGGCGATCAGCGCCCAAGGCACGGTCAAGGAAAGCTTGGGCGACGTCAACATCCCGATCGTCTGCGGTGGCCAGATCATCGAACCCGGTGATGTGATCGTGGCCGACGACGACGGAGTTTGCGTGGTCAGGCGTTCAGAATCCATGGCGGTGCTGACCGCCGCCCAAACCCGCCTTGCCAATGAGGAGGCCAAGCGCAAGCGTCTGGCCTCGGGCGAGTTGGGACTTGACCTTTACACCATGCGCCCGGCGCTAACCGCCAAGGGCCTGATCTGGAAATGATGATGCGATTTGTTCTTGCCCTTCTGATGCTGATCCCGCTTTCGGCCCATGCCGGGACCACCCTCGTAAAGCCCTGTGCGGCGCTGCTGACACAGGACCTGACCCCCATCGGCGGAGCAGGCAGCGCCGTGACCGAGGCTGTCGAGACCACCAGCGACGGCATCGCGGTCTGTTCGGTGACCGGAACGCTGGCGCCCAGGATCAGCTTTCAGGTCTTGTTGCCCATGACCACCTGGACGGGACGTTACCTGCAGGTCGGCTGCGGCGGGCTGTGCGGCAATGTCACCCTGCGCTCGGGCGCCTCGTCGGGGTGCAAGGTGCTGAACGACGGCGGCTTTGTCATGGCCGCGACCGACATGGGCCATTCCGGCATGGGGGCCGATTGGGGCTTGGATGATGGTTTGCGCGCCGATTTCGCCCACCGTGCCCAGCATCTGACCGCGCTGACCGCCAAGGCCCTGATCGCGGCCTTTTACGACCAGCCGCCGACCTACAGCTATTTCAACGGCTGTTCGGATGGCGGGCGCGAAGCGCTGATGGAGGCGCTGCGGTATCCCACCGATTTCAACGGCATCATCGCAGGTGCCCCTGCCATGCTGTTTCAGGTGCAGAACACGCTGCACCACGGCTGGCTGGCCCGGTCCAACACCGGCGCGGATGGCCGCGCGATCCTGCTGTCGGCCAAGCTGCCCGCGTTGCATGCCGCCGTTCTGGCCGCTTGTGATGCGCAGGACGGGCTGGCCGATGGGCTGATCTCGCAACCCGCGCTTTGCACGTTTGACGCTGCGACACTGGCCTGCACGGGGGCCGAGGATGACAGCTGCATGACCGCGCCCCAGATCGCGGTGGTCAAGGCAATCTACGACGGCCCGCGCGATCCGTCTGGCGCGGCGCTGACCCCGGGGCAAGAGTTGTACGGGTCCGAATTGAACTGGCAGGGCGTCTTCGTGCCCGATGATGCCGGGATGCCGCCGTTCAGCGCGATCATCGCCGAACCGGTCTTGCAGAACCTGGCCTTCGATCCGGCTCGCCCGACGATGAAGCTGGCCGATCTGCAATTCACCACCGTCACCCTTGACGCCCTGCGCGCCCGTCACCTGCAGATCGACGCGACCAGCCCCGACCTGTCCGCCTTTAAAAAAGCCGGCGGCAAGCTGATCCTGTGGCATGGGCTGTCCGATCCGCATATCGCGCCTGCCAACACGCTGACGTTGCAAAAGGCGATGATCGCCACGATGGGGGCGGATGTGGTTCAGGGCTTTGATCGGCTGTATCTGCTGCCGGGTGTCGGCCATTGCGGCGGCGGTCAGGGGCCTGCGGCGCTGGACCTTCTGACACCGATGCTGGACTGGGTCGAAAAGGGCAGCGCGCCCGGCGCGATCCTGACCTCGACCACGGCCAAGGATTCGACCTTCGGTCAACCAGAGGGCGTCAGCGACGGGGACCACGGCATGCCCTCGGCCGATCTGGGCGTTGCAGCCCTGCCCGACATGACCCGACCCGTCTATCCCTGGCCTGCAACGACCGCCTATTCTGGCAAGGGCGATTGGACCGACGCGACCAACTGGACGCAAGGGCCCGACGCTGAAACCGTGCCGCTGCGCGACTGGGCGGGGGCCGACCTGTTCGCGCCCTATCAGCCGGAGAAGTAACATGGATCAGGGCATCCCCTGCCTATGGATGCGCGGCGGCACGTCGAAAGGGGCCTATTTCCTGGCCCGCGACTTGCCCGCCGATCCTGCCGTGCGGGATGCCCTTCTGCTGCGGATCATGGGCAGCCCCGATCCGCGCCAGATCGACGGGATCGGCGGGGGTGATCCGTTGACCTCGAAAGTGGCGGTTCTTGGGCCACCGACCCGGCCCGATGCCGATGTGGACTACCTTTTCTTGCAGGTCTTCGTCGATCAGGCGCTGGTCAGCGACGCGCAAGGCTGCGGCAATATCCTCGCCGCTGTCGGCCCCGCCGCGATCGAGCGCGGCCTGGTCGCGGCACGCGACGGCGAAACCCCTGTCCGCATTCACATGGTCAACACCGGCGAGGTTGCAACCGCCTTGGTCCGAACGCCCGGGGGCCGCGTCAGCTATGCGGGCGGTGCCGCCATTGACGGCGTGCCCGGCACCGCCGCGCCCGTGCCCTTGATCTTCACTGGCATCGCGGGGTCGATGTGCGGCGCGCTTCTGCCGACGGGCCGGGCGGTGGATGTGCTGGGCGGCATCGCCTGCACGCTGATCGACAACGGCATGCCGATTGTCGTGATGGCCGCCGCCGATTTCGGTTTGACGGGCCGCGAAAGCCCCAAGGTGCTAGAGGCCGACGCGGGCCTGAAGGACCGGCTAGAGGCGATCCGCCTGCAGGCCGGGCCGCTGATGAACCTTGGCAATGTGCGCGAGAAATCCGTGCCCAAGATGACCCTGATTTCCGCCCCTGAAACCGGGGTGATCACCACCCGCAGCTTTATCCCCCACCGCTGTCATGCCGGGATCGGCGTCTTCGCCGCCATCTCGGTCGCCACTGCTTGCCGCTTGGCCGAAGGCCCCGCCGCCGCCATCGCGCGCCTGCCCAAGGACAACCTTTATGCCATTGAACACCCGACCGGCAGCGCCGAGGTGCTGCTGGAACCCCTGCCCGACGGCAGTTTCCGCGCCGGAACCCTGCGCACGGCCCGCAAGCTGATGGACGGGCCTGTTTACCCGAATGAAGGATAGGCCCATGAAAACCCTGACCATTCCCGGCCTTGCCACCCCCGCCTCGCGCATCGCGCTTGGCACGGCGGCCTTCGGGTCGCTGGTGCCTCAGGCGGCGTCCTTTGACATGCTGGACGCCTTCACCGAGGCCGGAGGCACGCTGATCGACACGGCGCATGTCTATGCCGACTGGCTGGGGGGCGAGAAAAACCTTAGCGAAAAGACCATCGGCGCCTGGTTGAAACGGCGAGGCGGGTCGGATGGGCTGATCATCGCGACCAAGGGCGGCCACCCCGATCTTGCCACGCCGCTGATCCCGCGCCTGTCGCCCGCCGAGATCGTGGCCGACATCGACGCCAGCCTTGCACGACTGGCGGTCGAACGGATCGACCTGTATTTCCTGCACCGCGACGATCCTTCCCGCCCGGTCGAGGAGATCATGGCGGTTCTGAACTCCCAAGTCCGCGCCGGCAAAATCGCCGCCATCGGGTGTTCCAACTGGCAGGTTCCCCGCATCCGGGCGGCGCAGGCCCATGCCCGCGCGGCAGGCTTGACCCCCTTTGCCGCCAGCGAGGCGTTCTGGAGCCTCGCCACCGCCAACCCAGGCACCTTCGCCGCCGATCACGCCTTGATCGACGACACGGCATTGGCTTTCCATCGAGCCGAGGGATTGCCGCTGCTGGCCTATACCTCGCAGGCGCGGGGCTATTTCTCCAAGGCGGCCGAGGCAGGCGCGGACGCGCTGAAACCTGAATTGAAGGCGGCTTTTGACAATCCGGTCAACCGGGCAAGGCTTGCAAAGGCCGAGGCAATCGCCCGGCACCATGGCGTCTCGGTCGCCGCCGTGACGCTGGCGGCGCTGACATCGGGGTCGACACTGGGCATCCCGATCATCGGGCCGCTGAACATGGCCCATTTGCTGGCCTCGCTGGGCGCGGCTGATCTTCAGCTTGACCAGCACGACCTGACACAGCTTTTCGGCACGGCATAAGGGGCGAAGACATGCAGATCGGCGCATTTACCTGCTGGTTCGGGACCGAGCCGCTGGAGCAGGTTCTTGAATTTCTGGACACCCAGGACATCCACAGTGTCGAGATCGGGACGGGCGGTTATCCGGGCGATGTGCATTGCCGTCCTGCCGACCTTCTGGCCGATCCGGCAAAGCTGGACCGGTTCCGCCAAACCGTGGCGGCGCATGAAACCTCGATCTGCGCGCTGTCCTGCATGGGCAACCCCTTGCACCCCGACCCTGCCACAGCCAGCCTGCATCACGCGCAGTTCCGTCAATCGGTGCTGCTGGCCGAACGACTGGGGGTCGGCACCGTCTCGACCTTTGCCGGTTGCCCGGGAACGCCCGACGTCGGCAAATATCCCAACTGGGTGACGACACGTTTTCCCGGCGAATTCGCCGAGCTTCTTGATTGGCAGTGGACCGAGAAGGTTCTGCCCTATTGGCATGAACAGGCGGGCTTTTGCCGCGATCATGGCGTGCGGGTGGCGATCGAACTGCACCCCGGTTTCGTCGTGCACAATCCCGCGACACTAGCCCATCTGCGGGCGGAAATCGGGCCGGTGATCGGTGCGGCCTATGACCCCAGCCATATGGTCTGGCAGCAGATGGACCCGCTGGCCGTTATCCCTGCCCTTGGACCCGCGATCTACCATGTCCACGCCAAGGACACGGTCGTCGACAGGCGCAATACCGCCCGCAATGGCATTCTGGACATCGGCCCAAGTTCGATTACGGACCGGTCTTGGGCGTTTCGCACTGTCGGGGTCGGGCACGGGATCCAATGGTGGAGCGAAATCATCACGGCCCTTGCAGCTTCGGGCTACGAGGGCACACTCAGCATCGAAGCAGAAGACGCAGCACTGTCCTGCCGTGCAGGAATTGTGCAAGCTGTAACCAACCTGCGATCGGCTTTCAGTCTTGTTGCGTTCGATCGGAGGGCTTCGTCGGAATAGGATGATTGATCGGATCGAAGGTCCTATCATCAGTTTCCGACCCATAGACTTT
>JANXPK010000067.1 GCA_025357355.1 Rhodobacterales bacterium | reverse complement strand
GCCACGCTGATCCCGCCAACCTCGCCATCCTACTTGTTCATTTCCTTCGTCATTCTGGTGATCGTGGGCCTTGGCTGGGCGCAATTGAGCCGCGAGGTGCGAAGCAAGACCATGGCGCTGGCGCGGGTCGATTATGTGCGGGCGGCCGTGGCGGTGGGGGCGAGCGATGGCCGCATCATCACGCGGCATATCCTGCCCAACGTGTTAAGCCACGTCATCGTCGCGGTGACACTGGGCATTCCCAATATCATCCTCTTGGAAAGCTTTCTGGGTTTCCTTGGCTTTGCGGTCAAACCGCCGCTGATTTCCTGGGGGCTGATGCTGCAGGACGCGCAGACCTTCTCGTCGCTGGGGTCCTATCCGTGGATCCTGTCGCCCGTGGCATTCGTTCTGCTGGCGGTGTTTGCGTTCAACGCGCTGGGCGATGGCCTGCGCGACGCTGTTGACCCTTATTGAGGCCAGATGATGAAGGACATGAACACAACCGGCGACCTGGTCATCGATGCCCGCAATGTCGGCGTCAGCTTCAAGGTGCTGGGCGGTGTGGTCGAGGCGGTGCGCGACGTGTCGTTCCGGCTGCACAAGGGCCAGACGATTGCGCTGGTGGGCGAGTCGGGGTCTGGCAAGTCGGTGACGGCGCGCGCGGTGATGCGGCTTTTGACCAAGCGCGCCATGGTCACCGAGCAGACCGAGATCATCTATGACGGCAAGGACATGGCCCGCCTGCCGCAGACCGAGATGCGGCGTCTGCGCGGCAACCGGCTGACGATGATCTTTCAGGAGCCGATGTCGTCGCTGAATCCGGTTTACACGGTGGGCGCGCAGATCGTCGAGGTGCTGCGCGTCCACAACAAGATCAGCAAGGCAGACGCCTGGAAGAAGGCGGTCGCGCTTTTGACCGAAGTGCAGATCCCAGAGCCGGAATCGCGCGTCATCCAGTATCCGCATCAACTGTCGGGCGGCCAGCGCCAGCGCGTGATGATTGCGATGGCGCTGGCCAACAACCCCGATGTGCTGATCGCCGACGAGCCGACGACCGCGCTGGATGTGACGGTGCAGGCAGAAATTCTGAACCTGATCAAGGCGCTGAAGGAAAAGACCGGCATGGCGGTGATCCTGATCACCCATGATCTGACGGTGGTCCGGCAGTTCGCCGACTATGTCTATGTGATGCAGCACGGCGTGGTGCGCGAAGAAGGCGCCGCCGAAAGCCTTTTCACCGACCCGCAGCACCCCTATACCAAACGCCTGCTCAGTTCCGAACCCAAGGGCCGCGCCAATCCGTTGCTGGTCAAGCCCGAAACGGTGCTTGAGGGCCGCGACATCCGCGTGACCTACAAGCTGCGCCGGGGCGGCGCGTTTCGCGGCACCTATCATGATTTGCAG
>JANXPK010000057.1 GCA_025357355.1 Rhodobacterales bacterium | reverse complement strand
CCGCCGAAGTGGTCGCGGCAGTCAAATCCGTTTGCTACCGGTGAGGTGAGCCATGGCCATTGAAATTCTGATGCCTGCGCTGTCGCCAACGATGGAAGAGGGAACGCTGGCCATATGGCTGGTCAAGGAGGGGGACCGCGTGAAATCCGGCCAGGTCATGGCCGAGATTGAAACCGACAAGGCCACGATGGAATTCGAGGCGGTGGATGAGGGGATCATCGGCCGGATTCTGGTGGCTGCGGGTACGGCAGGCGTGAAAGTGAACGCGCCGATTGCAGTGCTGCTGGCCGAGGGGGAGAGCGCTAGTGCGGTCCCTGCCCCGGTGAAGGCCATGCAAGCGGCTCAGGCGCCAGTTGCGCCCACGGCGGCGCCGGTCGCCGCAGTTGCTGCACCAAGAACGGGCGCGCGGGTCTTTGCCTCGCCATTGGCACGGCGGTTGGCGGCGGAGAAGGGACTGGACCTGGGCAAGGTGCAAGGGTCGGGCCCGCATGGACGCATCGTGAGGGCGGATGTCGACGGGGCCAAGCCCGTCGCGGTGGTCGCGGCGACACCGCCTGCCCCGGCCAAGGCTGCCGTTCCCGCCGGAATGTCGGCCGAAACCGTGATGAAGATGTACGCCGACCGCAGCTTTACGGAAGTGCCTTTGGACGGGATGCGGCGCACCATTGCGGCGCGGTTGACCGAGGCCAAGCAGACAATCCCGCATTTCTACCTGCGCCGGGATATTCGGCTTGATGCGTTGCTGACCTTCCGCGAGCAGCTGAACAAGGGTTTGGAATCGCGTGGCGTCAAGCTTTCGGTCAACGATTTCATCATCAAGGCCTGCGCCTTGGCGCTGCAAGCGGTTCCTGATGCCAATGCGGTCTGGGCGGGCGACCGGGTGCTGCGGCTGAAGCCGTCGGATGTTTCGGTTGCGGTCGCGATTGAAGGCGGGCTGTTCACGCCGGTTCTGCGTGACGCCGAGACCAAGACACTTTCCGCTTTGTCATTGGAGATGAAGGACTTGGCGGCCAGAGCCAAGACGCGGAAGTTGGCGCCTCAGGAATATCAGGGCGGCAGCTTTTCAATCTCGAACCTTGGGATGATGGGCATCGACAATTTCGACGCCGTGATCAACCCGCCGCAAGGGGCGATTCTGGCGGTTGGGGCCGGGGTGAAGAAGCCCGTGGTGATGAAAGACGGTTCTATCGGGGTGGCGACAGTCATGTCGGTCACGCTGTCGGTCGATCACCGGGTCATCGACGGCGCTTTGGGAGCCCAGCTGCTGAAAGTGCTGGTCGAGCTGCTGGAAAACCCGATTGCCATGCTGGCTTGAGCGGTCAGCGCAAATTGTCGCGGACGCAGGCCTGAACCGAGGCGGGGACGTCATCCTCGCCCGCCTCGGTGGTGCGTGAAGTCTTGTCGAGCCGATGGGTCAGGCGGAAACGAAAGCCATCGGCCCGCGTCGCTTTGCTTGGCGTATGGGCGAAAAGGGTCATTACACGGGCCCAATCAGCCTCGCCCACTTCTGCCCGAGTGCAACTGCCCGAGGCCTCAAGATGGCTGGACGGACCGCCAAAACCCGCAAGCCCGCCAAGCCGTTCAACCTCGAGCAGCTCCATGGTTCAGAGCCCCACAGTCTTCCAGGCCGTGTCAACGGCCTGAGCGGTGGCCGCATCCCCGGGATAAAGCGAGGCTGCCGACTTGCGGGTGCGGTTGGCAAAGGATTTCATCTTCATATTGGGCGAAGGCTTGCCGCCGGCCATCGCCTGATACCAGATCTGACCGCATTTCTCCCACGACTTGCCGCCAATTGCGATGGCGGCGAGCGCAAAGGCGCGGTTGGGTATGCCGCTGGAGTCATGCGGGTCCATGCCGTTCTGATACCCCGACATGTCGATGGGTTGCGGGCTGAGCGCGGTCTTGTCGGCGGGGTTCTTCATGTTGCGCAAGCAAGTGTACCCCTTGGCCTTGGCATCGGCCCCCAAGATGCCGGAACCGATCAGCCAGTCGGCCTGCGTAACGGTCTGATCCGCCCGCCACTGCCGGAACATCGAGCCGAAGATGTCCGACAGGCCCTCATTCAGACCACCGGCCTGATTTTCATAGCCAAGTTGCAGAGTGTGCTGGGTCACGCCATGGGTCAGTTCATGGCCGATCACGTCATCGCTGCCGGTGAAGTTGGTGAAGATGTGGCCGTCGCCGTCGCCATAGGTCATCTGCGAGCCATTCCAGAAGGCGTTGTTGTAGTCCGTTCCGTAGTGGATCGAAGAAATCAGCGACATTCCGGCGCCGTCAATCGAATTGCGATGAAATACGGTGGAGTAAAACCGGATCAGATCGGCAGATTGGGTGAAGGCGGCCTTCGCAACGGGATCGGCGGCATTGGCGGGGTTTGCGACCGGGCTGCCCGGCAAGGTCTTGCCGTGGTGGCAATCATAGACCAGGTCCTGCGGCGTGGTCTGGACCGCACCTGGCCCGCCGTTGAACGCCAGCGAACGTTCGACCACGGTCACTGCCGAAGCCTGTTTGCGCAGTTTGCGGATTGCGTCGTCCAGTGGGATGGACCGCGTCAGACCTTCGCGAGCCGACCTGGAAAACCGGTTGTCCTTGGAAAGGCGTTCAAGAACGGAACGAGGAATGAAGGAATAAATCATCATTGGAATCTCCAAATTTGAAAATAGTGGGGCAATAATAGCAGAAAAACCCGGGCTTCACGCTCGGGTTTCAACCTGAAGATGCACTATGCGCTGATTTTGGCCGAGATCAGATCTCGCCGTTGATAAGCTGGTCCATCGTGACCGAAGGCTGCGAGCAACCCGCCTTGCCGATGACCTTCGCCGGAACCCCAGCAACGGTGGTGTTGTGCGGAACGTCCTGCAAGACGACTGAACCGGCAGCGATGCGGCTGCAGTACCCGACCTGAATGTTGCCCAAAATCTTGGCACCAGCCCCGATCATTACGCCATTGCCGATCTTTGGATGACGGTCGCCATCTTCCTTTCCGGTGCCGCCCAAGGTGACCGAATGCAGCATCGACACGTTGTCACCAACAACCGCTGTCTCGCCGATGACGATGGAATGGGCATGGTCGATCATGATGCCCTTGCCAATTCGCGCCGCCGGATGAATGTCGACGCCGAACACCTCAGAGACCCGCATCTGGATGAAATAGGCCAGATCCCGGCGCCCTGTAGTCCACAACCAATGCCCAACGCGATAGGCCTGAACTGCCTGAAATCCCTTGAAAAACAGGATAGGTTGCAGGAAACGGTGGCAAGCGGGGTCGCGATCAAAAACCGCCATGACATCCGCACGCGCGTCTTGACCAAGTTCGTCCGCATCCAGATAGGCTTCATCGGCGATTTCCCGAAGGATCTGCTCGCTCATCTCACTTGACGCGAGTTTCATCGAAAAACGGTAGGCCAAAGCCCGCTCCAAAGAGTTGTGATGCAGAAGACTCGAATGCACCAAGCCACCAAGCAGCGGTTCGGAACGAACGACCTCTGCCGCTTCGTCCCTCACCCGCTGCCAGACCGGGTCAACTGCGGACACCCAAGCTTTGACTTCTGCCATTTTTCACCTCGCGACTCATATAGTACCATAGTGGTCGGGCACCCTGCAATCTGTCAGCCAAATGCGGGTACTGTTCGGAGGGACAGTCATTTGCTGGATCGCGACTGCGCTGAAGAATTTCGGCATTGGAAAATGAACGGAGATCCAGAGAACCCTATGCAAGTCAGACAATAGTCACCGATTCAACGGGCCCGTTGCCGAAGCTCTGGGAAACTTGCGCCACGGAAATCATGAATGGAAGGGTAACGCCATCTTCCGCCTGCATTTCGGCCGTGTATGTCCACGACGAAACAGGTACTTGCAATTCGCGGACAACGACAGAACCTAGCTCTACACGCACTTCGTAAAGCTCAATTTCTTCTCCCAAAGGCACTTCGGTCGATTGCCAGCTGTCGCCATCAATTCTTGTCCGCCGAATCCAGGAAAGCTCAACACTGTCATCAAGGTTTTCCACTGCCGTCAAATGGGAAACTGAGTAAGGCCTAAGCCCAATTCCATTGAAGGCCAAAGGAAGCGTAATGACGTTCGTGTCAGAATACCCTTTGCTTGCATCTCCAATTCTGTAATATCTGACCAATCCCCTGGCCGCAGCCGCCAAAGTGGCCTGCGGAATCATACTATCGATCACCACGAAGTAGCTTCCAATTGGCCACGCAACTGGCATCATGGCATCCGTTCCAGCCGAACCACGCAGCAACATTGAAATTTCATAGGTGTCCGGCCCGACCAAATTCGCATTGCTGAACTGAAATACCTCCCAATTCTCCGGGCTCCCGTCTCCCATGACCGCAACATTCGCTCCATTCAGAACATCAAGCGGCGAAGCCGCAGAGAGAGCTCCGGATGTGACTCGCACCCGCAGAACTGAGCCGCGATCCCAAAGGCTTGAGATGGCTGAGGGCAGTGAAGTTTCGGTCATTCCAACGATTGCGGGCACGTCAACTTGCACATTCAATGAATACCCAGAATCGGCTGCCGAACTCCAGACGGCGACAGTGCCCGGCCAAGGTGTTGACGCAATAGCCACGTGCGGTTCAATCGGGTTCTCGTCGCCTCTTAACAGTGGAAGGTCCATGAGAGCGCAAAACACAGGCGTTGGGGCGACGGCTGTTGCCCGACTCGG
>JANXPK010000018.1 GCA_025357355.1 Rhodobacterales bacterium | reverse complement strand
CGAAGGTTGACAGGTTTCCGAACACTATGTTCGGTATCTTGCATGACGTCCATCACAAAGACCCCTCAGCCCATCTTGCAACGCCAGTCGCAACGGAGCAGTACCATGTCGGACCACCAGAACTATCCCGGAACCCCGGCTTGGGTGAAAACGGCCGGAAAGGCCGTTGCAGTCCTCGCCGTTCTTCTGGTCGCCGCGATAATCTTTGGCGGCGGCAAGCATGGCCCATGGCGTCATCTTTCCTTCGAAACCAACCCGACTGCCGCAACCGGAGCGGACAGTGCTCCGACAGCGGCAAGTCCGACCCCGGCGGCTCCAGTTGCGAGTGGCAATTGATGCTGTTGCGTCCGGGACCGCGAAAACTTCTGCTGGTGCTGCATGTCGCGCTGTCGGTGGGCCTGCTGGGCGCGGTTGCGGCATATCTGGCGCTTGCCATTGTCGGGGTCACGACCGGTGATCCACAACTGGTGCGGTCCGTCTATCCGGCACTGGCGCTGATCGCCCGGCTCGTCATCCTGCCTCTGGTCTTTTCTTCTTTGGTGATTGGCGTGGTGCAGTCGTTCCTTACCCCTTGGGGCTTGTTCCGGCACTGGTGGGTTGTCGCGAAACTGGCCATCAACCTTTTCGTCGCGGCGGTTGTTCTGGTGCAAATGCCCGGCATCGGCTTTGTGGCGGATACCGTGGCGTCGAACCTCCCCATCGACACCCTGTTCGGCGTCAGGATGTCATTCGTCATTCACGCCGCCGGTGGCCTTGTGGTGTTGCTGATCCCGATGGTTCTGTCGGTCTACAAGCCGCGCGGCCTGACCCGATATGGCTGGCGCAAACAGATTGAACAGGGTGGCACCATGCCCGGCATCGCGCCAAATCCGTGACTGGGGGCGGGACAAATGCCCCGCATGGAGATTGAGGCCCCAGAACCATCGGGCGATCCGGCAAAGCTAAGCTATTTGCGTTGAGGCCTCAGTGGTGATGCTCCGGCTCGGCCATGTGAAAGGGCAGTTCTGCCCGCATCTCGCCCTGTCGAAGTTCCAGGATCGCGTCGAATTCGTGCGGTTCTGCCGGGGCAACCGCGCTGAGATATTCGGCGGATTTTCCGCTAACCTCTGACAGCACCAGCGTCTCGATGCCGCTGGCACCCCGGTCAATGCGCACAATGGCTTCAACGCCGGTGCCGCGCGACAGCACCAGTTGGAACCTTTCCCCGGCATCCGTGTCGATGATGGTCAGCGCCCCTGCCGCCAGCGGGTCGTCAAATCGGAACGGGTCTGGCGCATGGCTGTGGCCTGCACGCGGGGTTGCGGCAACACCACCCCGGTCAAACCGGATGTTGGCGGCGGCCAGCGCGGGCAGATGGTCGG
The DNA here is from genome assembly GCA_025357355.1 of Rhodobacterales bacterium. Classification (GTDB taxonomy): domain Bacteria; phylum Pseudomonadota; class Alphaproteobacteria; order Rhodobacterales; family Rhodobacteraceae; genus Stagnihabitans. The sequence continues at coordinate 2,864 of JANXPK010000018.1, read as the reverse complement.
CCAGTTCTTCCTCAAGTGCGGCGGCAATGACATTGGCTTCCGCCAGCGCCATTCCGGGGGCCACGGCAATCACCACATCGACATGCAGCCTGTGGCCCATCCAGCGCGCGCGTGCCTCGATCACCTGCTCGACTCCCTTCACATGGGCCGCGGCATGATAAACCTCGTCCAGCGTGCCCGGCTCCAACCCATCCAGCATGCGGGTGAACACCGATTTCGCCGATTGCCAGACGATGCCGAAAATCGCGATGGTGATCAGCAGACCGACAATCGGGTCGGCCAATGGGAACCCGAGCCACACGCCGAGCGCGCCCGCAACCACCGCCAGACTGGTCAAACCGTCGGTGCGGGCGTGATAGCCGTCCGCGATCAGCGCCGCACTGTCGATCTCGCGCCCCACGCGAATACGCAGGACAGCCACCACTTCGTTACCGACGAAACCCGCGAGCCCTGCCAGCACCACCCAGACCAGCGCCGTGATCGGCTGTGGATGCAACAGCCGCAGGATTGCCTCGTAGCCCGCGAACATGGCGCTGAACAGGATGATCAGAACGATCAATACCCCGGCAATATCTTCGACCCGGCCATAGCCATAGGTGAAGGTCTTGTTGGGCTTGCGTCGCGCCAGAAGGAAGGCAAACCACAGCGGAATAGCCGTTCCGGCATCGCCGACATTGTGGATGGCATCCGCCAAAAGCGCGACACTGCCCGACATCAGCACGACGCCGATCTGCGCCGCTGCCGTCAAGGCCAGAATGACGAAGGACCATTTGATTGCCCAAATGCCGCGCGTCGTGGTGGCAATTGTCGCATCCATCACGCCGTGAGTGTGACCGTGACCGCCGCTATGATTGTGGTCGTGACCACCTTTGGCCCGCGCCGTGCCAAAGCCAACCCAGTCCAGACTGTCGCCAATCATTGAGCCGCTCCTAAAGGTATTTGGCGAGATCGCGGAACTCCGCCAGCGTCGCGGTGCTGGTCTGTCCGTGCAGGTCGTCGGTCAGACAATGTTCCAGATGGTCGTGAATCAGCTCTCGCTTGGCATTGGTGACGGCGCTTTCGACGGCGAACAGCTGTTGGGCGATGTCGGCACAGGGCCGCTTCGCCTCGATCATGGCAATGACGGCGGCCAAATGGCCATGCGCCCGTTTCAGGCGCTTGATCAGGGCGGGGTGCGAGTCGTGGGTCATTCCCTATCCTACGGGGGAGGATAGGCCGGGTTCAAGCGCCATCGGTCTGTGGCAAGTGATTCAGCTTGAAGTCAGGGTCTTTGCGAAAGGCCAGAGCAGCCAGATCAGCCAAGCGGCGGTGGCCAGCCAAATCGCGACGATAGCTGCTATGCCCCAATGACTTTTCGGTCGCCCTTCGCGCTGAATTGCCTTTTGCCGGAACTCTTCCATCAGCGGGCCGGGAACAAGGCGAACCGCAAGCATGATCCCGAGCGGCACGATGATGACATCATCCAGATATCCAAAGAGCGGTATGAAATCGGGTATGAGGTCAATCGGGCTGAGGGCGTAGGCTGCAACCGCACCCGCCACCGCCTTTGCATACCAAGGCACGCGGGGGTCGCGGGCAGCGATCCATAGTGCCACCACGTCGCGTTTGATGTTTCGCGCCCACGCCTTGATTGAGGAAAACACTGTCACTCCATCGTCCGCCTTTTGTAAGCCCGCGCTGCGTGACAACCGCCGCAACCGCGTCGATCAACCCGACGATCCAAGCCCCCGCTGCTGGCCCAACTCCAATGGCATAGGCTCCCATGACGCCCGCCGGGGATGTCGAGGTGGAACTTCGTATCGTGGGCAACGGCCAGTCAGTCCGCGCGCTGTTCGGCCACGATCTTGCGCATCTCCTCTTCGGGGACATAGCCGCGCAGCATATTGTGGTCGATCACGAAAGTCGGAGTGCCGGTGATGCTCAACTTGTTTGCCAGGTCGCGGTTGGCGGCCAGAATCGCGGTGATCTTTGGGTCCGGCATCAGGTCCAGGATCGGCTTTGGATCAAAGCCAAGGTCGCGAGCCAGCCGCGACAGCGTATCAGGATCAGGCGACCCTTTCAGGGAAATCAAGGCGTCGTAGGATTGTTTGTAGGCGTCGTCGCCATGCAGCATTCGTATTGCCAAGGCAAAGCGCGAAGAATTGATCGAATCGTCTCCGAGTATCGGAAATTCCTTGACCACGAAACGGATGTTGCCGTCAGTCTTGACCAGATCCTCAACCTCGGGAAAGGCCTTGCGGCAATAGGGGCAGCGGTAATCCATGAATTCGACAATGGTGATATTGCCATCTGGATTGCCGCCGACCCAGGAGGCCGGGTCCTTGAAGATCGCTTCGGCGTTCTGCGCGAGGAGCATCTGGTCCTGTGTGGCCGCCGCCTGGTCCTGACGGTCCTGCAGAACCTGCATCGCCTCGGTGATCACTTCGGGGTTTTCCAAAAGGTATTGTTTGACCTCGTCGCGGAAGGCGGCGCGTTCGGCATCGGTCATCTCGCCCAAGCCGCCGGCGAAGGCGGTCGTGGCCAGAAGCGTCAGGGCGGCGGTGAAGGTGATCAGGCTCAGGCGCATGAGAAAACTCCGCATTGGGCGAGGCTTGACGTCGCGGCCTCGCTGGGGTTTTGGGGCGTTGGAAGGCAGTGGGTCGATGAATTGATCAAGCTGACGTCATGTTGATCCCTTCTTGGTGATTGATCCGGTGGCGGCTGCTTTCGGGCCCCGGTGAGTTTGACCTCATTGAGCTTTCGGTGGCGATATTCGCAGGGAACTGCCGTTTGGGTCATCTGTTGCTCACCCAAGCGTGAAACTTAAGCCCGGAAACGTCTCAAGCAGCCAGTAGGCCATGCGGGTCATCTGCCCGGTCATCACC
>JANXPK010000149.1 GCA_025357355.1 Rhodobacterales bacterium | reverse complement strand
TCGGTGAAGATGCCGCCGTCAAACAGAGATTTGAAGCGGTCGCGCGGCGAAATGGCCATATGGTGGTCGCAGGAGGTGCAGACGTTCAGGTTGTCAGACAGTTCGCGGTGAAACAGCATGGTGCCGCATTCAGGGCATTTGGACCACAGATTGTCCGGCACTTCACGGCGGGAGAACAGCGAGTTGATCTTGGGGCGGACGTAGTTGGAGATCCAGTTCATGGGCAGGCCTTCCGGTCGCTATGTTGGGACCGAGATAAGCCGGGAGGGGACGAAATGCAATCGGTGAGGGAGAGAGGCGCTGGGCTGGCCAACAAGCCCCCGGGCGGGACACGAGATAGATTAAGTAATGTCAATGGGTTAAACACCGAAATCTGCCTGAACTTGAGCAGGCGGGCGCGACAACGGGAGTCAAATTTCTTTGAAGAGATTTGGCGGCGCGCAGGTTAGGCTGTTGGAGCAATATTTTGCGGGCTGTGAAACCTTTCGCCGCCGGTCTGCGTAACCACTGCAACAGGGGAGGATGACATGGCCAAGGGAGCGTTGATCTACCGCCAGAAACGGGCGACGCGGGTGACGCACTGGATCTGGGCGATCTGCTTGTTCTTCTTGTTGTTCAGCGGGTTGCAGATCTTCAATGCCTATCCGTCACTGCATATCGGCCGCGAAGCCGGGTTCGACTATGACAACGCCGCGTTGGCACTGGGGGGGGTGCAGAACGGCGACGCGCTGCAAGGGGTCACCCGGGTGCTGGGGCATGACTTTGAAACCACGGGCGTGCTTGGCGTTTCGGGTGGCGAGGTGAGGGGGTTTCCGGCGGCACTGACCATGCCGTCGGGGCAGGCGCTGGCGACCGGGCGGGTGATTCACTTCTTCTTTGCCTGGCTTCTGGTCGGCACGCTGGTGGTGTGGCTGGTGGCGAGTATCGTCAACGGGCATATCAGGGCGCTGATCCCGACGCTGGCCGATTTGCGGCGGTTGCCGGGCGATGTCGCCGACCATGTGCGGCTACGGTTTCACCATACCCGCGATTACAACGTGTTGCAGAAGTTCGCCTATGCCGGGGTGCTGTTTGTGGCGCTGCCGCTGATGATTGCCACTGGCCTAACGATGTCGCCGGGCTTTGATGCGGTGGCGCCATGGCTTTTGGACCTTTTTGGTGGACGCCAGACCGCGCGGACCATCCATTTCGTGACCATGCTGGCGCTGGTCGGGTTCTTTGGCGTGCACATGGCGATGATCCTGCTTGCGGGTCCACTGAATGAAGTGCGGTCGATTGTGACCGGCTGGTATCGCACGGATGCGGGAGGCGAGGATGATCACGCGGCGTAATCTTTTGCTGGGCGGGGCAGCGGCGGGCCTGTCGGGCTGCACCTTGCTGGACGGGTTGACGGATGACAGCGGGCTCAGGGCGTTCCTGCAGGGGGCGGAAAACCTGACCATGACGGCGCAGCGGTTGATCATCGGCAACTCTCTGGCACCCGAGTTCACTGCGGCCGACATCCGGCAGGGCCAGCATCCCAACGGCTCGACCGGTGTGGATAGCGACGAGTACCGGGCGATGCGGGCCGATGGGTTTGCAAGCTATAGCTTGCAGGTCACCGGATTGGTCGAGCGGCCGCTGTCCATCCCCTATGCCCAGTTGACCGGCCTGCCCGCCCGGACCCAGATCACCCGGCACGACTGCGTCGAGGGGTGGAGCTGCATTGCCAAATGGATGGGGGTGCCCTTGTCGGTGATCCTTGATCAGGCGCGGCCGTTGCTGAACGCGCGGTTTGCCGTGTTCAACTGCTTTGACGCCATCGAGCATGGGTTGGGCGGCGACGTGCTGTATTACGAAAGCATCGATATGGTCGATGCCCGGCATCCGCAGACGATATTGGCCTGGGCGATGAATGACCGGGCGTTGCCGGTGCAGAATGGCGCGCCGCTGCGGCTGCGGGTGGAGCGGCAGCTGGGCTACAAGATGGCGAAATATGTGCGGTCGATCGAGTTGGTGGACAGTCTGGCGGGGATTGGCGCCGGGCGCGGCAGCTATTGGGCCGACCGGGGTTATGAGTGGTATGCGGGCATCTGAGGCGCGCGTCAGACCCGCAGGATCAGGCGGGCGGCGAGCCAGCTGACGGCAAGGGTCATCGTGTCGATGGCCAGAAACATCAGGCCGCTGGTGAAATCGCTAGGGTCCACCTGGGCGTTGTAAAGCGCCAGCCCGCCGAAGTTGCCGGAGATGCCGACCAGCAGGATGGCTGAGGTGTTGTTGGCAAAATGCAAGCCGATGGCCGCGCCCAGATTGCCGGTGCGGGCGGTCAGGTCGGCGGCGGCGAGGCCGAAAAGGGCGGACCACAGCACCACCAGACCGGCGACCAGACCGTATTGCATGCTGGAATAATGGGCGAAGCCGAAAAGCAGCGCCGGGACCGCCATCCACACCAGCCGCGAAGAAAAGCGCGCGGCAAGTTGCTGTTGCAGATAGCCGCGAAACATCACCTCTTCGGTGCCGGTCTGCAACAAGAGCCCGACCACGGCAAAGGGCAGCCAGGGCAGTTGCTGCCAAAACGACAGATGCGCTGTCACCGCGCCGTCGAGCAGTGACAGGGGCAGCAAGATGACCCACAGCGCGCATAAGGGCAGGGCGGTCCACAGAAAGTTGTGGATGGCGGTGCGGGGTGGGCCGATCAGGCTGAACAAGCCGCGGCGCATCATCAGGGCCAGGCCGAGGAGCAAGCCAAGCAACAGCGGCAGGTACAGAAACAACAGCTCCACCACCCCTTGCGGCGTGGCGCCGGTGGCGACATCGCCAATAGTGCTGCGGGCCTGCACCGGGCCAAGCGACACCACCAGGCTGATCAGCACGGCCTGAATGGCGAGAAAGCCAAAGACGGCGGTGATCGCAAGGCCGCACAGGGTGCGCCACAGTTCGGCGCGGGGGCGGGCGGGGGCGACAAAGCTGTTCAGGGCCAGGTAGGGTGCGCGGAAGGGCGGCATGGCTTCTCCGGTTTGGCGCAGGCTAACGGGGGGCGGCAGGCGACACAATGGGGTCATGGCGTGCCGGGACGCTGGATTTGACTTGCCGGGCAGGCGATGGGTCCGTAACGCTCACCCATGACGCCCCCCAAGGAATGCGCCCATGTGCAAGCCCGAACCAATGGAAGCGAAACGGCCCGCTGGCGGGGCCGCAGCATGAAGGCGTTTGGGGTTGCGGCAATGGCACTGGCGCTGGCGGGCTGCGATATCGGATCGCCGGGCGCGCACGAGGTGGCGGTGTTGCAGGGCGAGTTCAATGTCCGGGCACCGATGTTTTACTGCGTCGGTCTGGAATCGGCGCGCTCGACCAAGGATACCGCTGTGGTGCTGATCGGGCGGTGCAACGCGATGGGCGGGGTTGCAGCCGCACTGGTCACAGTGACGGTCGGGCGCTTTGCCTCGGCCGGGGTGATGCTGGCGGGGGGCGAGGCTTTGGGGCGGTTCATGGTGTCACCGGCCGGGCGCCGGGCGCTGTCGCGCGATGGCAGGGCCAATGACGTGGTTGTGCTGCAATCGGGTGTGGTGGAGGGCAGGCTGCTTTTGCACCTGAAGGACCGGGTGGCGGGCGACTACTGGCGGGCGATCGTCGGGGTCAAGGGCAGGCTGGTGACGGTATCAGCCTCGGGTACGGCAGGAGCGCCTTTGACTTCGGACGAGGGGCGGCAGCTGGTTGACGCGACGCTGGATGCCTTGTTGGCGGCAAATCCGCCTACCGGAGGCTGAGGTCGGCATGAACACTTCAACCCTGATACATTGCCGCTGCAAAATGGGATCCCGTTGGGTCACGGGGGTGGAATCTTTAACAATTTGACGCAATAAACGGAATCGTTTCCATCGGGGCAACAATGTTGCGGTGGAAAGAAGGGCGACGGGTAACAGGCAGAATGGCGGGGCGAATTTCTGGGTTGATCGACACGCTTTTGCACCGGCGGTCCTTGCGGCGCTGGGGCAAGGCGGGCGAACAGCTGGATACGGTCGATCTGGCCACCCTGCGCCGCTGGCGCGGGCGGGCGCGGGCCTTGCGGCGCAACCTGGATGTGGTGATCCACGAGGCTGACCACAGGCTGGCCCTGCCGGTGATCGGGTCGAACGTGGTCCGCAAGCCGATGGGCACCGATTGGTGGTGGCGGCCGATGCTGTGGAAAGGCCCGATGCCGGTGCCGGGCATGGCCTCGGTCGCGGGCAAGCAGATGATCTGCGAGGGTACCACGATTTTCCACGACTGCCGCCGCACCGAGCTGACCGTCCGCCAGATCCGCAACACCCGCGAGGCTGACATCGCACCATTCGGGTTTCGCATGGATGTGTTCCGTTTTGACGGCTCGTTCCTGTCGCTGGTCATCGACTTGCCGGAAGAGGCCTCGCGCGGGCTGAAGCTGAAACATCTGATCCGGATGGATGTCATCGTCGAGATGGAAAAACCGCTGGAAATCTTTGCGCGGCTGAACATCAAGCATGGGCCCAACGTCGAACAGATCGTGCGTGAATTGCCACTGCACGAGGAAGAGGTGATGGTGGAGTTCGACCTTGCCTATTCCAAAATGAACGAGAAACGGGTGGAACGGCTGTGGGTGGACTTGATCTTCGAAGGTCCCGAGATGAACCAGGTGATCCTGCGCGACGTGACCTTCTCGCGGCGCCCGCGCGCTGAACTGTGAGGGCAAGATGACCGAAACCCGCCTGACGCAAACCCGCATCCGTGCCGGCATCTGGGAGGGTATTCTGGCCGGACAAAGCCAGACCCCCGAGTTGGAGGTGATCCTGCTGGAGGCAGTGCTGCCGGGGCTGAGTGTTGCCATGGTGCCCGACCGCAGCGGCGAATGGGCAATCCGGCTGCCGATCCCGACCGAGGCGCTGAACGAGGGCGTGCAGACCTTCCTGATCCGCGACAAGCCGTCAGGAGAGACGCTGGCGCATTTCAGCATCATCACCGGCGTGGCCATGGAAGACGACCTGCGCGCCGAGGTCGATTTGCTACGTGCCGAACTGGACATGCTGAAGCGGGCGTTCCGGCGGCACTGCGTGGAGACGGCGGGGTAGGGGCGCAAGGGTTTGATGCGCGGGAGTTTTGGCGGGTTTGCACGGGCGGGCACCGTTTCCCCGCCTTCAACGATCCTTCACAATACCCCGCCCTTGTCGCCGGATCGCCGCTATCCCGCCCCATTCCGCAACCAATACTGATCCATCAACCCACACTGCTCGCTTGGGGAAAACAATGGATCGATTGACGGAAATGGAAGCCTTTGCCACGGTCGTAGACCAAGGCGGCTTTACGGATGCGGCCAAGAAGATGGGAATCTCGAAATCTGCCGTATCAAAGCACGTCTCGGCCCTGGAGGCGCGTCTGGGGGCGCGGCTGTTGAACCGGACGACGCGGCGGGTGTCGCCTACCGAAATCGGTCTTGCCTATTACGACCGGGCGCGGCGTGTGCTGAATGATGCAGGCGAGGCGGATGCGCTGGTGACCTCGATGCAGTCGGCACCTTCGGGTCTGCTGCGGATCAGTGTGGCGACAGATTTCGGCGTCAACCTCTTGTCGCCGATCCTGGGGGATTTCCTGCTGGAATATCCCGATATCACGGTCAACATGGTGCTGAACAACCGCTATGTCGAGTTGATCAGCGAAGGCTTCGACATGGCGATCCGGGTCGGCGATCTGGAGGACAGCTCGCTCAGGGCCCGCAAGCTGACCGATACCGCCAAGAAGATGATCGGCTCGCCGAGTTATTTCCAGAAATACGGGCGGCCCCTGAAGATCGACGATCTGAACGACCACAAGCTGTTGCATTATTCCAACCAGGCCAACGGCAATGTGTGGAAAGTGACGGCGCCCTCAGGCGAAAAGCGCCAGGTGCGGACGGCGGGCTGGCTGACGGTGAACGACGGGCAATCGCTGCTGAATGCTGCCGTGTCGGGTCTGGGCATCGCCTATCTGCCGTCGTTCCTGTATGCCGAAGCGATGAAGCAGGGGCAGGTCGAAGAGGCCATTCCGGGGTTGCCGGTTGAAGTGCAGGGCATCTATGCGGTCTATCCGCCGGGACGGTTCACCCAGCCCAAGGTGCGCGCCTTCATCGACTTTCTGGCGCGGCGCTATATCGACAAGGGCCCCGACAACTGGTGAGCGGCCGGTGCGCTGAAGCGCACCCTACGCGGGCCAAGGTGCGCAATGAATGCGCACCCTACGGGGCCAAGCAATCCAATCATTTGGCAGGGGTCGAGGTGAGCATCACTTCGACCCTGCGGTTTTGCAGGCGGCCTTCGGGCGTCTGGTTGGTGGCGCGGGGGGCGAGGTAACCGGCACCCTGCGCGTCGATCTGGGCGGCGGTGGCGGCGTAATGCTTGATCAGCCAGGCACGCACCGAGGCGGCGCGCGCCTTTGACAGCGCCACGTTGCTGGCAAGCGAACCGGTCGCGTCGGTATGGCCGACAAGCGTGACCTTGAGGTCGGGATGCGCCTTGAGCCAGTCGGCCAAGGCGGCGAGCGAGGCATAGTCCTGATCCAGCAGGGCTGCCTTGCCCGAGGCGAAGATCAGGTCATCAAGCGCGACGGATCCCTGCGCCATCAGTTGGTCGTCCAGCGAGGCGGCGGAAGAGTTGGCGCGCGGGGCAGGTTGCGTATTGGTGGTCGGCGCAGCGTTGGTGGCAGCAGTTGCGGGCGTTGCACTGGTGTCTGGTGGTGCGGGGGCTGGCGACGTGGCGCCCATGACATCGGGCGCGGCAGCGAGGGACGGTTTGGCAGGGTCCGTGGTCGCAGCTGCGGCAGCCTCGACACTGACAGTCGTGACCTGCACGAAGCCCTGATCCGCGGAACGGCTGGCCAGCACGGAGATGACGTCACCGGCGGCATTGCGGGCGGCCAGATAGCGGAAATCGCCAAGGTCGACATGCATCCGCGGCTCAGGCAGCACGTCAATGGCGAAACGAAAGTCAAAGCCGCCGCAGTCGGTGGTGGCGCAGGCGAAAAGCACTTTGTAGCCTGCCTGCTCGACCTGATCCTGCAGGGGCTGGATCAGGGCCAGCGTGTTGTCCTTGAGCCCGTCGAGCCGGAAGGCATGCTGGTCAAGCTGGCCCGCGATGGTGAGACTGGGCACCTTTGTGCCGTCAAAGGCGGCGATGGCAAGGGCGTAGCGGGCGGGGTTCTCGGAATGCAGGCCGATCTCGACCGCAGGGGCGGTGAAATGCAACGCGAAAGGGTCAGCCGAGGCGGCTGCGGCGCTGAGGGTGAGGGCGGCGGCAAGGGGAAGTCTGAGATGCAATTGCGGTGGCCTCTTCGGGCTCATTTCTGCCGATAGTGATACTGTCCGACAACCTGCATGCCGAGAGAAGCATAAAGCGCACGGGCCGCTGCGTTCGCCTCGGTGACGACAAGCGCCAGCGTATCAGCGTCGTGTTCGCGCGCCCAGTGAGCCGCCGCGCGCAGGATATTCTGCGCGGAACCCTGCCGACGATGGGCGGGTGCAACCTCAAGCGCGTGCAGCATGGCGGTGCCTTCGTGCAGGGCGACAAAGGCGACGCCAGTGGGGCGTTCGGCCGTGCGGGACAACAGGGCCGTCTTCGGCCCGGCGGCGCGTTGCATCACCGCCAGCCGTGACGGGCCGATATGGCCTGCGGCCCATAGTTCGACGGTGATCTGCAAGGGCGGCCAGTGCGCAAAGACGGTTATGCGAGGCGGCGGGACGACTGAGGCGGTCGGGATCGCATAGGCGACGACGGGGTCGATGCGGGCGTAGCCGCGCTGTGCGAGCGCGTCGTCCAGGGTACTGTCCTGTGGGCGGATCATGAACAATGGCTGCGGCATGGCGGCCTCGGCGGCGGGAATGTCGGCAGGCGTCCACGCACCCTCAGCCGTGGCCGCTGAAACACGCTTGCCGCCACCGGCACCGTCGCGCAGGCGCCACGGGCCAAGACGCCAGGACCGGGCGGGTGGCCAGGTCGCCTCCATCGCGGCGGCAAGGGCGTCGGGGGTCATGCGAGCAGATCGGTCAGTTGCAGCAGCGCCGCGTCCAGCCGGACTGGATCGGTGCCGCGGATCACCAGGTTGGTGCCATAATTGCCATTCACGTTGAATGGATAGGAGCCCATCGCAAGGTCGGGATGTTCGGCAGCAAAGCCGGCGAATGCCGTGGCAATCTCGCCTTCGCCCCGCATCAGGCGAAGGGTGCGGCTGAGCAGCGGCGCACCTCCGGTGATGCCTGCCAGAACGCCCGCCAGCATCGCTTCAAATATCTTCGGCACGCCGGCCATGACATGGACATTGCCAACGGTGAAGCCCGGCGCGATGGAGACCGGATTATCGATCAGGGTGGCGCCGTCGGGGATGCGGGCCATGCGCTGGCGGGCGTCGTTGAAATCTTGTCCCCCACGGGCGTAATGCGCAGCCAGCAGCGCCATCGCGTCGGCGCGGTGGCTGATGCCGACACTAAAGGCGTCGGCGATGGCGTCGGCGGTGATGTCGTCGTGGGTCGGGCCGATGCCGCCTGAGGTGAACACGTGGTCATGGGCAGCGCGCAGGGCATTGACGGCAGTCGCGATGGTGGCGTGATCGTCGGCAACCACACGCACCTCACGCAGGGTGATGCCGCGTTCGGTCAGGGCCTGCGCCAGATGGTACATGTTGCTGTCGCGGGTGCGGCCTGACAAGATCTCGTCGCCGATCACCAGCATGGCGGCGGTTGGGTTAGTCATGGGGCACCTCCTGTTGCCGGATATAGCCCCCGCCCTCTGGCAAATGCCAGTGGCTTGGACTATTTATGGGGAAATCGCCGGAAGGATCTGGAGGGTCGGGGCATGGACGACATGCGCGGTCGCATCACCAAGGAAGGCATTCGTATCTATGAGGATGCGGATTTCGCAGGCATGCGCGAGGCCGGGCGGATCGCGGCGCTGATCCTCGACGATGTCGGACCGCTGGTGCAGCCTGGCGTCACCACCGCAGAGATCGACGATTTCATCCGGGACGAAGTGGCGCGGCGCGGCGCCGCCTCGGCCACCATCGGCTACAAGGGCTATCAGCACGCCTCGTGCATCTCGGTCAACCATGTGGTCTGCCACGGCATTCCGGGCGCCAAGAAGCTGGCCGACGGCGACATCGCCAACATCGACGTAACGGTGGTGGTCAAGGGTTGGTTCGGCGACACCTCACGCATGTATGTCGCAGGCACCGCGCCGATCAAGGCGCAGCGTCTGATCGAGGTGACACATGAGGGGCTGATGCGCGGCATCGCTGCCGTCAAGCCCGGCAACACCTTTGGCGACATCGGCCACGCCATCCAGAGCTTTGTCGAGGCCAACCGCATGTCGGTGGTGCGCGACTTCTGCGGCCATGGGCTGGGCCGGGTGTTCCACGCCCCGCCGAATGTGCTGCACTATGGTCGGGCAGGCACCGGCGCGGTGCTGGAAGAAGGCATGTTCTTTACCATCGAGCCGATGGTGAACCTGGGTCGGCCCGAAACCAAGGTGCTGGCCGATGACTGGACGGCGGTGACGCGCGACAAGTCGCTGTCGGCACAATATGAACATTCGATCGGGGTGACGGCGGTGGGCTGCGAGATCTTCACGCTGTCGCCAGGTGGCAAGTTCTTCAAGCCTTGAGCCGGTGGAGCCGTCCGCGGCTGTCTGAACCGTCAAGCAAGGGGAGCGTATTCATGGCCATGACGGGCGATTATCTGGCGGTGTTTTACAGCGACAAATCCGGGCCGCAATGGCAGGCTTGGCAGGCGATGAGTGCAGACGAGCGGCGCGCCAGAGATGCGGAGGGGCTGGCGGCGCTGGCGGCCTGGGACACGGCGCACCAGGATGTGATCGTGTATCAGGGCGGACCGCTTGGTGCCACAAAGCGGGTGACGGCGGACGGAATTGCCGATGTGGTGAACCAGTTGACGGTGTTTGTGGTGGTGCGGGCGCCCTCGCATCACGCGGCGGCGCAAATGTTCAAGGACCATCCGCATTGCACGATCTTCCCCTGCCATTCAGTCGAGGTGATGCCCTTGCTGGGACCCGACAGCTAGAACGAGATGATTCCAGATCGAGCCAAACCGATCTTTTCTTCTTGCCCGTTGGCAAGCGCAGCGCCCGGCAATGCCCGACCGCTCCCTCGGGCGGGTATTCCCGACCGGCGTCACGTAGCTTGCCGACTGGGGAGCAGGCGCCATAAAGCTTTGACCTCAGCCGATTGATGCCCACCCGGCGGTGAAGCATTGCCCCCTGATATCGCGGGTTGAGCGGATGCAAGGCCGCACCGATCATCTGTCAGGTGATGTCGCGCGACACCGTCCAGAGTCATTCCGCCCTAAAAGCCCGCTACGACCGGGCACGTGACGGGCGCGGCGTCCCAAGCCTCGGATGCAGCCGGCCCGCAATGGTCCAGGCCCCGGCCATCAGCGCCGCTGTCGTGGCAAAGATCGCGGCGGTCGGAGCGAAATAGAGCACGGCCCAGGCCATGCCCGGGGTGATGATGGACGACACATCGCGGAAGCTGGAATAGACCGCCGACATCTCGGTGCGCTCTGAAGGTTTGACCGACATCAGAAAGGGCAGGCCGCCGATGACGTCCAGTGTCACCAGAAAGACCGACGCACCCATCATCGCCAGCACGGTCAGCCATGGCAACGGCGCGACCAGTGACGACAAAAGAAACAGCGCCCCGCAGGTGCCAAAGGCAAAGCGTACCGAAACCCGGACCGAATGCCGACGCGCCAGCCTCAGCAGGAATGGGGCCGCGAACAGCATGGCGTTGGAGATCGACAGCGCCTCGCCCCCGACCTTGTTGCCGAGACCCTGCTCGATGCAGAAATAGGGCAAATAGACCACGTAGACCCACCAGCCGGTGGACCGGATGCAGGCGAAAAGCCAGCCCGCGATCAGGCGAGGCTGAGCAAAGAACCGGCCAAGATAGGCCAGCGGGTTGATGGGCGCACTGGTCGCGCGGGCGATCTGCTTGCCATTGCCAAGACGCAAGATCCAGAACGCGGTGATCAGGGCGGCGGCAAAACAGCCCGCCAGAAGGAAGGGCAACGGCTTCCACTGGTCGTGCAGCCAAACTCCCAACAGCGGCCCGACAGCCCAGGGTGTGGCGGCATAGAACATCTGCAGGCTTTGCCCCCGCCCCAGACTGCCCCGGTCGACATAGTCCATCACATAGGCGTTGAAGCAGACGAAATTCGTCACCGTCGCCATGGAATTGCACATCAGCGCCAGCGACACGCTGACCGGCGTGCCCGTCAGCGCCAGCATCATGCCCACGAAATACAGCGTGCACCCCCCGGTATACATCCAGCGTCGCGGGATGCGGCGGTTGGCCCAGGGCACCATCAGGCCCCAGCTGAGCGACACCAGCCCGACGAAGAAATAGACCTTGGACGAGCCTTGGGTCGACCCCATCGCATCGCGCACCACCAGTGGCATCACCGAAATGAGCGAGCCGCGCACGGCGGCCTCCAGCCCCGCAAGCAAGGCAAAATGCTGCAGTTTCGGCGCCCTTGGCAGGGCAATCGGGAAATCGTCAATCGCCATGCCCGATGTTGCCGCTTAATTGGGCAGGGCTTCTAGGTCATAGGCGACAGAACGATTCGGTTTGCGACTATATGCGCCGAGGCTCAGGGCGGCGGCGTGCGCGCCAACATCTCGATCAGGCGCCCCCGCGCCTCGGGCAGGGGCTTGTCGAACAGCACGGCTTGCAAGCCGCGGCCCAGGAAATGCCCCGTCAGCGCCAGCCCCTGCGCCAGTTCCCCCGGCGTTGTCGGCCCCTGACCCAGCAACGACGGCGGCAACGGCAGCAGGCGCGCGGCCCATTCTCCCGCCGCACCGCGCGATACCGCCCGGCCAGTGCGCGGGCTGACATAGGCCAGATCCTCGCGACTGCCGGTGACGGCGCAACTGTTCAGGTCAAGGCCAAAGCCTAGCTCCTCCAGCAGATCCAGTTCCCAGCGCAGATAGGCCTGCGTCCAGTCATCCCCGACGGTCATTGCATCCAAAAGCGCCATGGTCTTGGCCCACAGCACCGGATGCGGATCCCGCTCCGGCAAGGCCAGATGCAGCAGAGCGCAGACCGCGTTCAGACCCGCCAGTGCCAGCCGGTCGGACAGAATCGCGGCGCGCGAGGCCAGCGGTTCAACCAAAAATGTCCCCAGATGTTCGTCAAGCCGCGCTTGCCATGCCACCTGAACCTGCGTGCCCGGTTGCAGCGTCGCCGCCATCCGCCGCGAGCCGCCGCCGCGTACCACACCGGCATGACGTCCGTGCGCCAGAGTGAACACTTCGATGATCGCAGCACTTTCACCATGCAACCGCATGGCCAGCAGCGCCCCTTGGTCCCGCCATTCCATCTGGGGAGTATCGGTTTTCTGCGCCGCCGGTTCAAGCTCGGCCAAAGCGGTTGACGGGGCTAGGCGGCTTGGCGCGATGCTGGTGCGCCGGACAAGAGCCCTTGTCTCCGGCCATAACTGTCGGCAGTCTGGCGCCATGGCCTCTCGCGTCCTCGCCTTTCTGATCGGCGTTCTGGGCCTTGCCGCGTTGCGTGCCCAGTATGACGCCCTGCCGCCGCCCCTGTCCGATGCCGCGCTGCCGTGGCAATTGTGGGGGATGGCGGGCTATTTCACCGTGCTGACCAACCTTTTGGTGACAGCGCATATGCTGGCGGTGGCGCGGGGCTGGCGGATCGGGGCATCGCGGTCGGCAGGGCTTTTGGTGTCCATCGTCATGGTCGGGATCGTCTATCACGCGCTGCTCGCGCGGCTATGGGCGCCGACCGGGCTGGCGTGGTGGGCCGATCAGGGGCTGCACACGGCGATGCCGCTGGCGACGCTGCTGTGGTGGCTGGTCTTTGCGCCCAAGGCCGTGACCCTGCGCGATCTGCCCTATTGGCTGATCTGGCCCGCGGCCTATTGCGTCTATGCCCTGATCCGGGGCCACCTGACCGGATTCTGGCCCTATCCGTTTCTGAACATCGACCAGCTTGGCCTCATCGCTGTCACGCTGAACATCGCCGGGATGATGGCGGCCTTTGCCGCCCTTGGTCTGCTGGTGGTGTTCTATGCCCGGCGCTCAGGCTAGTCCCTCTTCGGCCAGCAGCGTCCGCCCGGTCTTGTCCTCCAGCTCGATCAGCCACAGGTCAGGATCGCGGGCCTTTTGCCGCGACAAGATGGCATCGACCACAGACTCGGCGCCCTCGGCCAATACGACCCAGACCCGCGCATCAGAGGCCAGATCAAAGCTGCGCTGCCAGGCCCGCGCCCGCCCGTCCAGGGTCGCCACCTTGACGATCACCGCGCCGGCCGTCGCGTCGCCCTTTTGCGTCACAAACGCCGGAATGGCGGCAAATCCCAGCCGCGCCAGATAGGCCGAAACCCAAAACCCCGATGTCAGCCGTGGTTCCACCAAACTGGCCTTTTCCAAATGCTCCCGCCGGAGGCTCCGACGCCGCCAAGATTAACGCACGGTAAAATTTCGAAAACCAAGTCCTTGATTGTCAGCGGTTTTCAAAACTGCTCAGATCTGGACGCCTCACGACCCCGGATTGCCGTCCTTGAAATCAAGCCCCATCTCGGTATAGCGCTCGGGTTCTTCCAGCCAGCCGGGCCGTACCTTGACCTCAAGAAACAGATGCACCGTCCGTTCCAGAAACGCCGCAATCTCGGCGCGGGCGGCGGTGCCGATGGCCTTGATCGTCTCGCCCTTGTTGCCCAGCACGATGCCTTTGTGGCCGTCGCGCATCACATAGATGATCTGCATGATCCGGGCCGAGCCGTCGGGCAGGTCCTCCCATTTCTCGGTCTCGACGGTCAGCTGATAGGGCAATTCCTCGTGCAGGCGCAGGGTCAGCTTTTCGCGCGTCATCTCGGCGGCGATCATCCGCATCGGCAAGTCGGCGATCTGGTCCTCGGGGTAAAACCACGGACCG
>JANXPK010000008.1 GCA_025357355.1 Rhodobacterales bacterium | reverse complement strand
GCGCAGATGGGCGGCGACGCGGGCGTAAAGCAGCACATAGGTCTGGTCGGACTGATCATTGAGGGCGGAGGCGAGGGTAAAGAACACCTCTGCCAGACCGTCGCGGGCCGAGCGGATGGCGTCAAAGGCGACGGGCTCGCCCGCAACCAGGCGGCGGCGCAGATCGGCAACGGCGGCGTCAGGGCGCGGGCCGAAGGTGCTGTCGATCAGGTCAACCGCGTCGGGGTTGCGTTCCAGCTGGCTGAGGATCTCGGCATGGGCCAGCACCGCACGGCGCAGTTGCATCGCGGCCTGACCGGCGGGACCGGAGAAGAGCTTGTCGGCACCTTCGAAATCGCCGGTCGATGCCAGCGCAAGCGCCTTGTGGTAGAGCCCGAAGGCTGCGGTACCGGGGTCCTTGCCGATGGCGTCGAAATCGGCCAAGGCGCCCGTCATGTTGCCGGTGCCGACCTTGGCCCAGGCGACGATCAGCTTGTCGATCAGCGCGCCGATGGTGTTGCCTGCGGCCTGATCGCTGAGGATCCTGGCGTAATCCTCGGCCCTGGCGTTGGCCGCGAGCACGGCCAGATAGGCGATCTGGTTGCGGGTGCCGGATTTCAAAAGCACGCGACCCCTTGCGGCTGCGCCGTCGATGTCACCCAGCGCCAGATGTGCCGTCACCGCGCCTTCCAGCAGGGCCGGATTGGTCGGGTCGGCCAGCAGAGCCTTGTCATACCAGATCACGGCGCCCGCGAAGTCATTGCGGGCCGAGGCCTCGCGCGCCGCGAGATAGGCGCCGGCGCTGTCAGGCGGGCTGGCAGGCTGGTTCGCATCGGACCAGGCAGTGGCGGGGATCAGGCAGGCGACGACGGCAAGGGCAAAACGTGACAGCGCGCGGGAACGGGGCATGGACGGCTCCTGAGGGTTGCGCAAAACTAGAGGCTACCGTCGGGAAGGGCAATGCGGTGCGGGTGCGAATGCGGGGCGTCAAGCCGCCCGCATCGCACATCTTGGTGAGCGGTTGCCGCCTGTCGATCACATGTTGGGATAGTTCGGGCCGCCGCCGCCCATCGGTGTGGTCCAGGTGATGTTCTGGCTGGGGTCCTTGATGTCGCAGGTCTTGCAGTGGACGCAGTTCTGGAAATTGATCTGAAAGCGCGGCTCACGCCCCGCCTCGGCGATGACCTCGTACACACCTGCCGGGCAATAGCGCTGGGCGGGCTCGGCGTATTGCGGCAGGTTGACGTGGATCGGGATCGTGGGATCGGTCAGCCTCAGGTGGGCGGGCTGGTCGGCGTCATGGTTGGTGGCCGAAAAGGCGAGGTTGGTCAGGCGGTCAAAGCTGAGGACGCCGTCGGGCTTGGGATAGTCGATCGGCTTGAATTTGGCGGCAGGGCCGGTGGCGGCGGCGTCGGTCTTGCGGTGTTTAAGGGTGCCGAACAGCGACAGGCCGAACAGGCTGTTGGTCCACATGTCAAAGCCACCGCCGACTAGCGAGGCCATCAGGCCCCAGTTCGACCACATCGGCTTGACGTTGCGGACTTTTTTCAGGTCGCGACCAATGGCGCCGCCTCGCACTTCGGTCTCGTAATCGGTCAGCTCATCGCCGCGACGACCGGCTTTCAGCGCCGCAAAGGCGGCCTCGGCGGCGGCCTTGCCCGACAGCATGGCGTTGTGATTGCCCTTGATGCGCGGCACGTTGACCAGACCGGCGGTGCAGCCCAGCAGCGCCACGCCCGGCGCCACCATCTTGGGGATCGACTGCCAGCCGCCTTCGGAAATGGCCCGCGCGCCGTAGGCCACCCGCTTGCCGCCCTTGAGCAGGTCCGCAACCATCGGATGATGCTTGAAGCGCTGGAACTCCATGTACGGGTAAAGATGGGGGTTTTCGTAGTTGAGGTGGACGACGAAGCCGACATAGACCTGATGCCCTTCCAGATGATACAGGAACGACCCGCCCCCGGCATTCTTGCCCAGCGGCCAGCCAGCGGTATGGGTGACACGGCCAAGATGGTGCTTGGCGGGGTCGATTTGCCAGATCTCCTTCATCCCCAGCCCGAATTTCTGCGGGCTCTTGCCGTGCGACAGGTCATATTTGGCCATGACCTGCTTGGCGAGCGACCCGCGCACGCCTTCGCCCAGAAACACATACTTGCCGATCATCGCGAGGCCCGGCTCGTTATGTGGCCCCGGCGTGCCATCGGCCAACAGGCCCATCTCACCGGCCACCACCCCGCGCACCTCGCCCTTATCGCCGTAGATCAGTGCGGAACAGGCGGTGGCGGGATAGATATCCACCCCGAGTTCAGTCGCCTGTTCGGCCAGCCAGCGGCAGACGTTGGCCATCGACACGATGTAGTTGCCGTGGTTCGACATCAACGGCGGCATCGGCCAGTTCGGGATGCGGATCTGGCCCGCGGGGCCCAGAAGGTAGAAATTATCCTCGGTGACCGGCACCGTGATCGGCGCGCCACGGGCTTTCCAGTCGGGGATCAGCGCGTCAAGGCCCGACGGGTCCAGCACCGCGCCCGACAGGATATGCGCCCCAACTTCAGAGCCTTTTTCCAGCACCACGACGGTCAGGTTCGGATCAAGCTGCTTCAGCCGGATCGCCGCTGACAGGCCGGAC
>JANXPK010000841.1 GCA_025357355.1 Rhodobacterales bacterium | reverse complement strand
GATCAGCTTGTCCAGCTGCAACCCACCCTCCGGCATGATCCCGAACACCTCCGCCATCACCATATGCGCCAGGACCGGCCCCATGATCGACCTTATCGTCAGGTCCGGGTCCACCGCCCGGATGAAGCCCCCCGCCACGCCCTGCGCCAGCAGTCCCCGTACCGCCGGCAAAACCCGGTCCAGCACCTCGTCGCGGTAAACCTGCACCATCTCCGGCGCCACCGCCGCCTCGCGCAGGATCAGCGCGGGCACCGCGAACACCGCCGGATCGGCCAGCCGCCCCACCAGCATCCGCATCACCACCGCAATCAAGGGCCTAGGGTCGCCGCGATAGTCCGCTATCTGCCCCAGCGCCATTTCCGCCACCGGCGTAACGGCGCGGCGCACCACTCCCGCCAGCAGCGCTTTCTTCGACGGGAAGTACAAATACACCGCCGCCTTCGACAGCCCCGCCGCCCGCGCCACCGCCTCGACCGTGGTACGGCCAAAGCCCTGCGCCGCGAACAGTTTCAGCGCCGCGTCCAAAACCTCATCGGGCCGCGCCTCTGCCCGCCGCCTGAACTTGGGTTCCTTGTCTCGAGTCTCTTCCATCCCTTATAACTAACTGACCAGTCACTTATTTACAAGTACCCACGCCAACCCCAACAATTCAATTCAAATTTCGCTTCATCTTGGTACAAATACTCCACTAGGGGTCTGGGGGATGTGAAATCCCCCAGCCTCGCCACAGGAGCCGCCCATGCCCATCCTTCCCAGCCTTGGCACCTTCGTCACCCGCGTCTGGCGCCCCGGCATCGGCCCCGCGCTTGCCCTGCACCGCGACGGCGCCCTCCTCGACATCACCAGCCGCACGATCCCCACCATGCGCGACCTGCTGGAGCGGGACGACCTCCCCCAATTCCTCGCCACCGCAACCGGCCCCCTCATCGCCCCCCTCGCCGCCTTCGACCTGCACGAACCCGCCGAAGACACCCTTCACCTTCTGTCGCCCGCCGACCTGCAGGCCATCAAGGCCTGTGGCGTCACCTTTGCCCGCTCGATGATCGAGCGCGTGATCGAAGAGCGCGCCGCTGGCGACCCTGCCCGCGCCGCGACCATCCGCGCCCGCGTCACCGAAGCCATCGGCGACAGCCTGCGCAACCTCAAGCCCGGCTCGCCCGAAGCCGCCGAGGTCAAGCGCCTCCTGCAAGCCGAAGGTCTGTGGTCGCAATATCTCGAAGTTGGCATTGGCCCGGATGCCGAGGTTTTCACCAAGGCCCCGCCGATGGCTTCGGTCGGCTACGGCGCCGCTGTCGGCCTGCACCCGATTTCCAAATGGAACAACCCCGAACCTGAAGTCGTGCTCGCCATTGACAGCAAAGGCGGCATCAAGGGCGCCACCCTTGGCAACGACGTCAACCTGCGCGATGTCGAGGGTCGCTCGGCGCTGCTCCTTGGCAAGGCCAAGGACAACAATGCCGCCGCCAGCATCGGCCCCTTCATCCGCATTC
>JANXPK010000679.1 GCA_025357355.1 Rhodobacterales bacterium | reverse complement strand
GGCGCCTCGGTCGGCGATCACGATCTGGTGGCGCAGGTAACCGGTGAAATGGGGATGCAGCGCGCCTTCTGGAAGATCGCCATGCGCCCCGGCAAGCCCTTGATGGCCGGTCGTCTGAACGGTGTGCCCGTGCTCGGCCTGCCCGGCAATCCGGTCTCGGCAATCGTCTGCTGCCATCTGTTCCTGCTGCCAATGTTGCGCGCCCTGCAGGGACGGCCAGACATCGAACCCCGCACCCGCCGCGCCCGCCTTGGCCAGGCGGTCGAGGCCAATGGCCCCCGCACCCATTACATGCGCGCCCGCCTGACCGAGGCCGAGGATCTGCCGCTCATCACCCCGTTCGCTGCCCAGGACTCCGCCCTTCTGCGCATTCTGTCTGACGCGAATGCCCTGTTGATCCGCCCTGTCGGTGACCTCGCACAGGCGACGGGCGAAACCGTCACTTACCTCCCGCTGTAGGAAGGATAGCTGTTGGTCGGGTTCAAGTTGACCGCCGCCCGATCCGACCAATTGTTGTCAACCCGTTCCACCGGCGCCGCCGATTCGTCGCGTTATGGTTAACGCAACCTGACGGCCGAAAACTTCGCGTGACGTGTAGAGGCAATGTAGGCGCAATGTAGGTGCAATGTAGGTCGTTCATCTTCCGTTAATCTGGCCATTTAACAATGCGAACTCAAAGACTTGGTGCCAAGCGAATGCCGCCGATCTACCCCCGGCGAACGGTGATCGCAGCGACACTCTGCCCGCCATTGCCTCCAGCGGACACCAAGGTGCCAGGCTTCCCAATAGAGGAATTGGCGCAACTCGCCCCTGCGGCAAATCGGGCACAAGGCGTTAATTCTCTTGACACAAATCGGGAACACGGGCAGAACATTGTGGTAACTCTTGACCGTGGGGGTTGAGTGGTGTGCTCTGGGGTGACAGGATGCTGACACGCAAGCAACTGGAATTGCTTGATTTCATTCGTCAACGGGTGGAGGTTGACGGAGTTCCGCCGTCTTTTGACGAAATGAAGGACGCGCTTGGCCTCAAATCGAAGTCGGGCATCCACCGCCTGATCACCGCTCTGGAAGAGCGTGGCTTCATCCGCCGCCTCGCCCATCGCGCCCGTGCACTGGAGATTCTGAAACTGCCCGAGGCGATGGAAAAACCCGGCTTCAAACCCAAGGTCATCACCGGCTCCAAGCCCGACCCAGCCCCGCCGCGCCCCGCCGCCGCCCTCGACATCGAACCGGTCGACGCCATGGACATCCCGATGATGGGCCGCATCGCCGCCGGCGTCCCGATCGAGGCGATTGCCCATATCTCGCATCACGTCGCCGTGCCCGGATCGCTGCTGACTGGAAAAGGCTCGCACTATGCCCTTGAAGTCAAAGGCGATTCGATGATTGAGGCCGGGATCAACGATGGCGACATCGTGGTGATCCGCGAACAGCAATCCGCCGACAACGGTGACATCGTCGTGGCCCTTGTCGAGGACACTGAGGCCACGCTGAAACGCTTCCGCCGCCGCGGCAGCATGATCGCACTCGAGGCCGCCAATCCGGCCTACGAAACCCGGGTCTTTCCCGACCACATGGTCAAGGTGCAGGGCAAGCTGGTTGGACTGATCCGCAGCTATTGACCCTGCGCCAGCCGCGCCGGGTCTCTGTTCAACTGCAGTTCCGGCGCGACCTTGCGGTTGCCCAGCCAGATGCGCGCCGCATTGCGCACCGGTATCAGTCGCAACCCCTGCCCCTCTGGCCGCAGTTCCACCGCGCCGGTCAGATCAAGCATCGTCCGGTCGAAGATCTGACAGCCGGGAACCTGCGGGGCCGGTCCTAATGCTGCGGGGACAATGACAAAGTCGGCCTTGGCGCAGGCTGCGGCCACTTGGTCAAGCGCTCCTTTGCCCGAGAGAATCTCACCGCGAAACCCGCCAACCACGAAATCGCGCGCCGTCTTGGGCCCGCTGAACCCTGGCCGCAGCGCCGCCGCCTCGGGCTGCGCGAGATCACCGTCGTCGGCTAGCCAGCTTTCCGCGCTGAACCCAGCCCCCTTCGGGGCCGATAAAGCCCGCCCTTGCGGCCCCAGCAGCCCCGCCACCGCCCCGTCTGAGCTGATCAGAAGCGCGGGCCGTTCGACCATCGTCCACATAACCAGGCTTGCCACCACGGGCACCAGCCCGGCCAGACGTCCACGCCGGCCCGGCCATAGCAGCGCCCACAAGGTGCCAAAGGTCATCATTGGCATGACCCATGGCCCAGGGGACGGGATCGGTGTCACAGCGCCGTCAAGCCCCGCCACCCAATGGGCAATGCACAGGATCCAGCGCGAAGACATGTCCATCACCCATAGTGCCGGCCAGGCCAGCCCGAACGGGGCCAGCAGGGCCGCCACGGCACCCGCCCCCATCAGAATATCCATTACCGGTACCGTTAGCAGATTGGCCATCAACCCATAGTCAGTGAAGCGGTTGAACGTCGCCGCAGAGAATGGTGCCGTGGCAAGCCCAGCGATCAGCGAGGTCGCTACCAGCATCAAAGGCGCCTGCGCCCATCCCGGCGTCCGCGCCGTCAGCAACCTTTGCACCGGCCCGAAACCTGCGATCAGGGCCACTGTCGCGGCAAACGACAACTGGAACCCTGGCTCAGTCAGGCTTTCGGGTTGCCACAGCAATAGCACCAAAGCCGCCAGCGCCACGGACCGAAAACTCAGACTGCGCCGATCCAGCAGAACTGCTGCCAGCATCACCGCCACCATCAGAAACGCTCGTGTCGTGGCGACATTCGCCCCCGACAGCACCAAATAGAACAGCGCCACCGCAAATGCCGCCACAGCCGCGATCTTCTTGCTGTTCACCCGCAACGCCACGAATGGGAAAAACGCTAGCCCATAGCGGACCACCGCAAAGACAAACGTCGTGATGAACGCCATGTTCATCCCCGATATTGCCAAGAGATGGGCCAGCGATGACAGCCGCAAATCCAGCACAACCGCTTGCGTGATGTTCGCCCGGTCGCCCGTCATCACGCCCGAGGCAAAGGCGCCTGAATCCCCCGGCAGGGCCGCTTCGATATCGGCCGACAGGTGATTGCGCAGGCGGTTGATCACCTGAGCCGCCCCCATTGGCGGCGCCCACAGCACGACCGGGCTCGACGTATAGCCGACCGCCCCCAGCTGGTTGAAAAAAGCCATGCGCCGGAAATCGAACCCCCCCGGCTCTGCCGCACTTTCCGGAGCGGCCAACCGCACCGTGGTAAGAACAGTCTGCCCCGGCTCATAGGGAAGGTCCGGCGGCGGGCCGTGCAGCGATATCCGCACCGTCGCCGGCGTTTCGCTAGCGGCCAGATCGGCCAGCACCACCTGATCCAGCGTTATCCGCATCGCGTCCGATTGCGACCGGTCGATGTCGATGATCCGCCCCTGCACCGGGCCGTAATAGGGATAGTCGAGCATCGGCGCCGCGATCATATGGGCGCGCAGACCGATTGACAGCATGCCCACGGCGACGCAAGCCACCGTTACCGCCAGCGGATGCGCCAGCTCCGGACCCAGCCGCCACAACATTGCCATCGCCAGAACAAGGGCAGCGACGGCAGCATAGGCGCCAAACCCCGGTTCGAACGGCAAGGCGAACCACAGGCCGATGCCGACAGACACGAACACCGGCACAAAGGGAAAGAGCAGGCCGCGCGCCTGCTGCAGCGCCAGAAGCGGCGCCATCGCCCAGTTTCGCAAGCTCACGCCCACCTTGTCTTGCCCTCCGCGATTGCCTAAAGCTGCCGCGATCCTAACCGGATCATGGTTTCCCAAAGGTTAACGCGCATGGCCTCCCAGATCGTCACCCGTTTTGCCCCTTCGCCGACCGGGTATCTGCATATCGGCGGCGGGCGCACAGCGCTGTTCTACTGGCTTTACGCGCGCGGTCGCGGTGGCAAGTTTCTGCTGCGCATCGAGGACACCGATCGCGAACGCTCCACCCCCAAGGCGACGGCCGCCATCCTGCGCGGCCTGACCTGGCTTGGCCTCGACTGGGACGGCGAGCCCGTCAGCCAATTCGCCCGCAAGGATCGCCATGCCGAGGTCGCGCATCAGATGCTGGCCCGTGGCACCGCCTATAAATGCTTCAGCTCCCAGGAAGACATCGCTGCTTTCCGCGCCGAGGCCGAGGCGCGCGGCTCCTATGCCGTCTTTCAAAGCCCGTGGCGCGACGCCGTTTCTGCCTCCTACCCCGATCTGCCCTATGTCATTCGGATGCGCGCGCCCCGCAACGGCGAGACCGTGATTGAGGACCGCGTTCAAGGCACGGTGCGGTTCAGGAACGACCAACTCGATGATATGATTTGTTTACGCTCGGATGGTACACCGACCTACATGCTCGCCGTTGTCGTGGATGATCACGATATGGGCGTCACACATGTCATTCGCGGGGACGATCACCTGAACAATGCGGCGCGCCACAAGATGATTTATGACGCGATGGATTGGCCGCTGCCGGTCTGGGCGCATATTCCGCTCATCCACGGACCAGACGGCAAGAAGCTGTCCAAACGTCATGGGGCCCTTGGGGTCGAAGAGTATCAGGCCATGGGGTATCCCGCCGCTGGCATGCGCAATTACCTGACCCGTCTGGGCTGGGCGCATCTCGATGAAGAGATCTTTTCGACCGGACAGGCGCTGCGGATGTTCGATCTTGACGGCATCGGGCGCGCCCCGGCGCGGCTGGATTTCAAGAAGCTGGAAAACACCTGTGGTCACCAGATGGCCATGGCGGACGATGCTGCACTGCTGCATGAGCTGCAGGCTTTCATGGCAGTGACCGGTCGATCTGCGCTCTCTGCAACGCAAAGTGATCTTCTGCTCGAAGCGATGTACTGCCTCAAGGATCGCGCGAAGACATTCCCGGAACTGCTTGACAAGGCTCACTTTGCCCTGACATCTCGGCCGATTGTCGCCGATACAGGGGCCCAAGTCGCGCTCGATACGGTATCCCGTGGTATACTGCAATCATTGACGCTGCAGCTGCAAAATGCTCAGTGGACCAAGACCGATCTGGAGCCGATTCTCAACGCTGCTGCGGCAGAGGCGGGCATCGGTTTTGGCAAACTGGCCCAGCCGCTCAGGGCCGCGCTTGCCGGCCGGACCGCCACGCCGAGCGTCTATGACATGATGCTGGTCATCGGGCGCGATGAAACTGTTGCCCGTCTTAGGGATGCTAGCCAGTAGCACCCTGCCGCGAATTTGCCTTGCCCGACAAGGCGCATATACGGAGGTTACCAGATGCCCACTCCGACCAGTACTGCCAAGCTCAGCTTCAACGACAAGACCTACGATCTGCCGATGATGTCGCCCACAATTGGCCCTGATGTCATCGACATCCGCAAACTGTACGTCGACGCCGACGTCTTCACCTTCGACCCCGGCTTCACCTCGACCGCCGCTTGCGAAAGCGCCATCACCTTCATCGACGGTGACAAGGGCGAACTTCTGCATCGCGGCTACCCTATCGAACAGTTGGCGGCCAAATCTTCCTATCTCGAAGTGTGCTACCTGCTCCTCTACGGGGAATTGCCCACGGCTGATCAGCTGGTCGATTTCACTGAACGGGTACGGCGCCATACGATGGTGCACGAACAAATGCACTACTTCTTCCGTGGTTTCCGCCGCGACAGCCACCCGATGGCGACCATGGTTGGTGTGGTGGGTGCGATGTCGGCCTTTTACCACGACAGCCTCGACATCAACGACCCCTGGCAGCGCGAGGTCGCGGCGATCCGCATGATCGCCAAATTGCCGACAATCGCGGCAATGGCGTACAAATATTCGGTCGGCCAACCCTTCGTGTACCCCAAGAACGCGCTCGATTACGCCGGCAACTTCCTGCATATGTGCTTTGCCGTCCCAGCTGAGGATTTTGTGGTCAATCCAGTACTGGCCAAGGCGCTGGACCGCATCATGATGCTGCATGCCGATCACGAGCAGAACGCCTCGACCTCGACCGTGCGGCTGGCAGGTTCGTCCGGGGCGAATCCGTTTGCCTGCATCGCCGCCGGCATCGCCTGTCTGTGGGGCCCGGCGCATGGCGGGGCCAATCAGGCCTGCCTTGAAATGCTGCGCGAAATTGGCACAGTCGACCGCATCCCAGAATATATTGCCAAGGCCAAGGACAAGAATTCCGGTTTCCGCCTGATGGGCTTTGGCCACCGCGTCTACAAGAACTTCGACCCGCGCGCGACCGTGTTGAAGGAAAGCGCGGACGAGGTGCTGGAAATGCTTGGCATCCGCGACAACCCCACCCTGCAGGTCGCCAAGGAATTGGAACGCATCGCACTGCAGGACGACTATTTCATCTCGAAAAAGCTCTATCCCAACGTCGATTTCTATTCCGGCATCATTCTGGATGCGATGGGCTTCCCAACCTCGATGTTCACGCCAATCTTCGCCATCGCGCGCACCGTCGGCTGGATTTCGCAGTGGAAAGAGATGATTGCCGAGCAGAACCAAAAGATCGGCCGTCCGCGTCAGCTGTATGTCGGCGCCCCAAAACGCAACTACGTCGACATAACCAAACGCTGAGGACGGCGGCACGCATTGCTGCATGCCTGGGTGCGTGATAGCACTCGTCCTGTGTCTTTCAGGGTGACGGCGCCCTTCAGCCAAAGGGAACTCGGATCGGATGCGAGGGCTGTATCTGCATATCGGGGCGCACAAGACCGGTACCACGGCGCTGCAGCAGAGTCTTTACCACAATCGTTCCGCCTTGTTGGCTCGGGGCATCGGCTTTGCCACATCGCCCACCGTGTCGCACCTGCACGCCCACATAGGCTCCCAAACGTCACGGCGACTCCTGCCCGAAGGTTTTGCCGTCACCGACCAGGACGGTCTTGCCGAACGGCTGGCTCTGGTACGGGCAGATACGGTTGTGGCCTCGTCCGAGAATTTCTCGTTCTTCTTCCAGAAATCGGCCATCGCAGCACTTGCCCGGATCCTGCAGCGGCAATTCGACGAAGTGCACGTCGTCAGTTACATCCGCCGGCAGGATCGCCACGCCGTGTCACATCACCAAGAGGGTGCCAAACCCTACCGTGAGGTGGAAGGCGAGCTTTGGGGTCACTCCCCAACGGCCCTGCCCACCCACACCGCAGCGCAAGACCTTTATCTGGACTATGACCGCCGTCTGGGCCTATGGGCCGATGTCTTTGGCGACGCCAAGATGATCATTCGGGTTTATGATCGCAGCATTCTGAAAAACAACGATATATTTGCGGATTTCCTGTCGGTCATCGGTCTGGGCGATAGCAGCCTTAGCTCTGTCGGCGACAAGAATGTGTCGCTGGGCGGGTTGCAAGCCCGTGTCGGTCACCTGATGAACAGCGTCAATCTGCTTCCCGCCATCGCGGATGCCATTCTGGCGCGGCTGCCCAAACAAGGTCAACTGCAACTGTCCAAGGCCGAGGCTTCGGCCTTTCTGGGCCGCTACCGGGACAGCAATCGCCGCCTCAACCAGCGGTTCGCAATTTCCGCCGACCCGGATCTTTTTGACGGCGACATGTCCGATTACGCCGAAAAAGCCAACTCCAGCTGGGACAATACCCAGGCGACCCAGGCTATACTTGCTGTTCTGACGGAACTGACAACGGTGCAGCCGGCCCTGCGCAGCCTGACATCGGACGATCTGCGCGTCGCCGCCTCGGCTGTCCAGGCCACCAATCCTGAAAGCGCTCTGCGACTTATTCAGGCTGCCACCGCTCTACGCCCGGCAGGACCCCTGATCGCCCAGTTGAAAACCAATCTTGAACAGCGTTTGACCAATCCGCCGGCCCAGCGCCCGTCCAACCCGCCCAAAGCCATGTAAGGGTCGGGCTCGCGGTCGCGGAACACGCCCCCGCTGCCGCCGCGCAACCCAGCGATAGCTTCCAGATCGACCCGTGCCAGCTACACTTCTTCCTGGTCGCGTCCAGTCAAGCCGCTTCCCTCAGACCTCGCGCGCAAACAGTGGGAACCACCGGCGCGGCCGCGTCAACCCGGCCAACGACGGGTGCAGCCGTTCCGAAATATCCTGCATCACCGGACGCTTGCGCCGGATCAGGAACCACTTGCCCCAGGACCGCCAAGTCCCCACCATCGGCGCATTGATATCGCAGCGAAAGCGGTCGCGCCAACCCTCGGGCAGTTCCAGCCCCACCGTCTCGGCCCGTTCCAGCATCCACACCAGGGGGATATTGGCAAGTGGCCGCGACACCTCAAAATCACCGATCTGGCCGCCGACATCGCCGTGGGCGCCGCGGAACCACACCTGCTCGACATTGCCTTCCCAGCCCGGCGGGCAATCCCACAGCACTGGCGCAAAGGCATTGCGCGTCTCGTTGAGCGCCAACGCCTGAAAGCCGTGGCGGATCGACGAACCCAGGTGGTGGTTGTGAAAACTGGTCTTGTCCTTGAACAGCAGCCACAACAGCGGCACCTTGATGCCCAAAGATTTCACCGTGTCGAACACTCCCACCATCTCGATCGGCGCTTCGTCATGGCAAAAGCGGTGGGCGAAGGCCAGGCTCGCCATGCTGCCCGGATCGGACTGGTAATGGCGGTAAACCAGCGTCACCCCGCGTTCGGTTGCATGTTCCCGCTTCAGGAGACCAACCCGGTCAATTACCCCGGCGAGCGAGCGTACGGCATAGGCACCGCGCGAATAGCCGAACAGATAGATGCGGTCGCCCGGGCGGTAGTGGCTGGCCAGCCAGCCATAGGCGCGACGGATCAGGCTGTCGAAACCATGGCCCTGAATGATGGACCAGCCATGGCGCCAACCTTCCCACTGCAGGCCGGGCTCATAATAGACGTTGCGCTCTGCCGTAAGCCCGCCCTCGGTCAACAGGCGAAAGATCTGCCCGACATTGGATTCCTGCCCCGGATCAAGGCTGGAAAAGGTGCCGTCCAGGATGATGACATGATCGACCGCCCCACGTTTGCGCCCCGCAGGCGGGGTGGCTGCGGTTTCGACGGTGGTCGCGGGATGGCCGCGCCACCAGTGTCGAATGCGGTTGAACAACGACACGTCAACTCTCCATAACGCCAGACTAGCGTAGCGCTGACACCTCGATACAAGGTTAATGCGGCGAAATCCGCGCGACCTTGTGAAAAAGCTAACCCTCCGGCCGGATTTGTCCAGCCGAAGGGTCAGGGGTCACGCGAAGTTGCGCCGATCAGAGCTTCAGCGACAGGACCGTGCTGCGCGCAAGGTCGCCAAAGCCGTTGAAGCGGCTGTTGGTGACGGTCGAATAAGCGCCCATGCCCTGAAACACCACATAGTCGCCTTCCTGCAGGTCGTCAGGCAGCGGCACATCTCCGGGCAGCCGGTCGACCGAGTCACAGGTCGGCCCGAACACGATCTTGCCATGCAGCGCGCCTGTGCGGTGGTTGCCCTGCGGGTCCAGAACGTCGATGCGGTCGATGATGCCGATCTGACTGAATTCGAAGAGCGAGCCATAGATGCCGTCGTTCAGGAACACATGATTGTGGTCGCGAAAACCCTTCACCCGGGTCGCCACGCAGAACGCATCGCCACATAGCCCGCGTCCCGGTTCGCAAACCAGGGCCGGACGGTCGGCGCCAAAGCTTTCGCTGGCCACCCGGTTGATCGTGGCAAAGATCGCCTCCAGATCCGGCACCACGCCGACCGCACGATAGTTCGGGAAGCCGCCGCCGACATTCAGCCGGGCAATCTTGACAACGGCCTTGCGGGCGATCACCGCAGCCTCCCGGATATACGAACCCCAGGCGTTGGGGTCTGTGCATTGGGTGCCAGGATGGAACGTGATCGAGGGGATAAAGCCTGCCTTGGCCACCGTCTTCAGCAGGTCCACCGCAGCCTCTGCCGTGGCGCCGAACTTGGCGCCGAAGTTATAGGCCGCCCCTGCCACAGGAAGCTTGAAGCGCACCGAAATCTCACAACCCTGCACCGGCACCCGGGCGATTAGCTTGGCCAGTTCGGAGGCAGAGTCGACCGAATAGGACCTTACCCCCCGCGCGACCGCGTGGTCGATCTCGGTCAGCGAGCGCACCGGGTTGTTGTAGTGAATGGCTGCATCAGGGGCCAGCCGGCGGATCAGGTCAATCTCGAACGACGAGGCGCAGTCGAAACCGCGGATGCCCGCCGCCACCAGGTTTTCCACCACTTCCTCACCGGGATTGGATTTGACCGCATAGGTCACCAGCCCCGGAAATCCGTTCAGAAACCGCCTTGCGGTGGCTTGCACGACCTGCGGAGCAAAGAACAGAACCGGGTTTTCCGGGTTCTGGCTGCGAAGAAATTCGGTCGGGTTGGTCCATATGGTTTTGGACAGTCCCATCGGCGTGATCCTTTCTGCCAACAAGATGCAAGTCCCCTTCCGCTGCTCGACGGCCTCAGGTACCTGCGTGGTTTTTTCCAACCAGGCCAGGTGCGTATGAGCCGCCCTTTTCCTGCAACGCGTTTGCCGCATATGGGCTACATCTTCATCGAACAAAACACTATAAATGCCGGAATCTTTCGTTATAACGACGAAAAAGGAAGGCAATCTGTATGGACGACCTCGATCGCAACATTCTGGGGCTTCTAGGGGCCGATGCCCGTATGTCGGTGGCGACTTTGGCGCGACGACTAAAGGTTGCGCGCTCCACCATCCAGGCGCGTCTGGAGCGGCTGGAGACTACCGGCATCATCGCGGGCTACACCTTGAAGCTCGGCGAAGAGGCCCGTCAAGGCCGTCTGCGCGCCTCGGTTCTGCTTACTATCGAGCCACGTTCGCAGGCAGCCATCCTGTCGCGCCTCAAATCCATCGCGGAGGTGGAGCGGGTTTTCACCACCTCTGGCCGCTTCGATCTTCTGATGCAGATCGCCGCCCCGAACACGCAGGTCCTCGACCAGGTCCTCGACCAGATCGGCGCTCTGACTGGGGTCAAGTCGTCCGAAAGCCTGATCCATCTTTCGACCCGCATCGACCGCGCCGTCTGACCTCTCGGCGATTTTTCGTCATTTCTCCGGCACCGGGTTCAAGTTCCATTGAAAAATGTTCATGAAACGTTCACCATGAGGCATACGACTCATCGGTACAACAGGAGGAACCAATGACCCAATCCCTGCACGGAATGCCCTGCTGGTATGAACTGTCGGCGTCTGACCTTGGCGGAGCCAAGGCCTTCTACGGCAAGGTCATGGACTGGGCCGTCGCCGACAGCGGCACGCCAGGCATGCAGTACTGGATCGCCAGGGCGGGCGACGCCATGGTCGCAGGAATGATGAAGGCTGAAAACGGTCAGCCGCTGTCTTGGACCATCTATTTCACCGTGGACAACTGCGACGCCACCGCAGCCCTAGCCGCCTCGCTTGGCGCCACCGTGATCGTGCCGCCCGCCGACATCCCCAATACCGGCCGTTTCGCCATCCTGATCGACCCGCAGGGCGCGGGCTTTGGCATCCTGCAACCCCTGCCCGGCGGCATGGGCGGCGCCTTTGACCAGCAAAAACCTGGCCATGGCAACTGGCACGAACTGATCGTCCCCGATCCCATCAAGGGCCTGACCTTTTATTCCAAACTGTTCGGCTGGTCCAAGTCGCGCACGGTCGAGATGGGCCCCGACATGACCTATCACGTCTTCAAACTTGGCGACCTCGACCTCGGTGGCTCCTGCACCCTGCCCGACGCTGCACCGCACTGGAAACCTTATTTCGGCATCACCTCTGCCAAGGCCGCGATTGAGACTGTCAAGGCCGCCAAGGGCAAGGTCCTGCACGGCCCCGACGAAGTGCCAGGCGGTGCCTTTACCCTCCAGATCGAGGATACCCAGGGCGTCAGACTGGCCTTGGTCGGCCCAGCGTAAGGACAGCCTTCAGGCGCATCCTCCGGCGGAAGGTGCGCCATGAATGCGCGCCCTACCTTTCGCCCGTGTCGCCGGCCCACACCGGCGGCACCTTGCCCTCAGGATCGGCGAATACGCGGATCTCGGTGCCAACCTCGGGCAAGCCGTCCGCCCCGCGCGACCGGCTCTTGCCGCTGACCCCGGCGCTATCGGTCCAGCGGATCACATACATCATCCGGTTGTTGATCCTGAGGTTGGTCGCCTCTTTCGCCGTCACCTTGGCCCCCCGCGCCACCCCATCCTCGCGCAGCGCGACGGCGCGGCGGGCAAAACGCAGCCGCAGCCCCAGCGGAATGGCACCAACTAGCCCAAAGATCAGCCCGAACAGCAAGAGAATCGCCCCGCCGAACCAGGAAAACCCGAATTCGACTTCATTGATCGCCGGATCGGTCGGCAGATAACGCACCGCGATCGGCTTGCCCTCGCCCAATCCTGCATAAAAGTCGCTGGCGACGTCGGCCTCGTCATCGCGGTGTACCCCCGCCACCACAAAGCCATAGCGCACATGGTAACCGTTGCAGGTATCCATATCGTCCTTGCCGCAGCTATGGGTCTCCGCCCACAGCTTTTCGACTGTGCCAGTGGCATCTGCCCCGCCCGCCTCCAGCCGCAACGCATGGTCCAGCATCACCAGTCCCGGCACCATCACACCGACCCCGATCACCAGAAACACCGCAAAGACCCAGCCAGCATTGCCAAGAACCAGCGAGACCACGCCGCGTTTGGGATCGCTCATCTCACACCCCGGTCAATCAGCAGCCAATCCTCTAAGATCATTCCCCGTCACTGCTTTCGGTAATCCGTGCCATCTGCATCCGCTTGTGCAACCCTTGCACGCCCTTGGCAATGATCACCACGGCCACAAACGCAAACAGGAACAGCCAATTATACGCCCGCCCCTGATCCAGCGAAACCACGGTTGGATCATCAGTAAGGTAGTGCAGATCAACCTGCTCGCCGATCTGAGGTGTCTGCATCGCCGAACTGACATCGACCTGCGCCATCTGGGTCTGGCCGCCTGCCTCAAAGCGCACCTTCGCCGTTCGGACCATGCAACTGCCATTCCCCGACAGCCCGGTCCGGCTCAAGTCACACGGCATGCGTTGTTCCTGCAAGTCAACCACGAGACCCTTGGCCGTGATGCCAAACCAGCTGAGCCGCAATTCCCGGGTAGTCTGGAGCGACGTCAGCCCAGCCCCTGCCAGACCTGCGACAATCATCAAAGCAGACAGCCATCCCCAGCGGGACATGACCTTGCTCACAATACCGCGCCCGTCTGTTGCGCTCATCTTTGGGTCCAATTGGCTTTTCCTGACCCCAACACTTCGATAATAGGCTGTCAAACGAATTCAGGATGCCCCAGATGCCCATGGAAAAGACCTTCAACCCCGCCGAGGCCGAGGCCCGCATCTCCAAGCAGTGGATAGGCCAGAATGTTGGCGGCGCCGGCGTCAATGCCCGCCCCGGGGCCGAGGTCTTCTCGATCATGATCCCGCCGCCCAATGTCACTGGCTCCCTGCATATGGGTCACGCCTTCAACAACACCCTGCAGGACATATTGATCCGCTGGCACCGCATGCAGGGCCATGACACGCTGTGGCAGGTTGGCACCGACCATGCCGGGATTGCCACGCAAATGGTGGTGGAACGCGAACTGGCCCGCGACAAGACCAACGCCACCCGCCGCGATATGGGGCGCGAGGCGTTTCTCGCCAAGGTGTGGGAATGGAAAGAGAAATCCGGCGGCACCATCATCAACCAGTTGCAGCGGCTTGGCGCCAGTTGCGACTGGGACCGCGAGGCCTTCACCATGTCGGGCAATTTTCCCGAGGCTGTGACACGCGTATTTGTCGACATGTACAACAAGGGCCTGATCTACCGCGGCAAACGCCTCGTCAACTGGGACCCCCATTTCGAGACCGCCATCTCCGATCTGGAGGTCGAAAACCTCGAAGTTTCTGGCCACATGTGGCACTTCAAATACGTCCTCGCCGGCGGCGAAACCTATGAATATGTCGAGCGAGACGCTGAGGGCCACGTCTCCCTGCTCGAGACCCGCGACTACATCTCCATCGCGACCACCCGTCCCGAAACCATGCTCGGCGACGGTGCCGTGGCCGTCCACCCCTCCGACACCCGCTACGCCCCCATCGTCGGCAAGATGGTCCACCTGCCGCTCTGCGACCGCCTGATCCCCATCATCACCGACGATTACCCTGACCCGAGTTTCGGCTCCGGTGCCGTGAAAATCACCGGCGCGCATGACTTCAACGACTATCAGGTCGCCAAACGTCACAACCTGCCCTGCTACCGCCTGATGAGCACCTCTGCCCAGATGCGCGCCGATGGTGCGCCCTACGAGGTCGCCGTCAAACGGGCCCGTGAGATCGCTGCAGGCAACCCAACCACTGAAACCGAGGTTGACAGCCTGAACCTTGTCCCTGAAAAATATCGTGGGCTGGATCGGTTCGTGGCCCGCAAACACGTCGTCGCCGATATCAATGCCCTCGGCCTAAGCGTCTCGATCCTGCATACCGAGATTGACCCCGAAACCGGCTCCGAACACCTGACACGCGAGCCCTTTGTCGAGGCCAAGAAGATCATGCAGCCCTTCGGCGACCGCTCCCATGTGGTGATCGAGCCGATGCTGACCGATCAGTGGTTCGTCGACACCCAAAAAATCGTCGGCCCCGCTCTGGACGCCGTGCGGATTGGCGCTACCCGGATTATGCCGGAGTCGGGCGAGAAAACCTATTTCCACTGGCTGGAAAACATCGAACCGTGGTGCATCAGCCGCCAGTTGTGGTGGGGGCATCAGATTCCGGTTTGGTATGGGCCAGATTTAGCGGCCTTGGAGGCCGTTCCTGATAATACAGGTCGGTCACTCCACAATACGCGTTCGCCCAAGATGTTCTGTGCGGCTTCGCCCGACGAAGCCCTGAAAAAGGCCGAGGCCTACTATCGAGACGGCACACGCCTCTCGGTTCGCTCCGAAGATTATAAGGTCCCTGGCTTTTCGTACGGTCGCCAAGGCGGCAAGCTCTACGCCGAACTACGCCGCGACCCCGACGTGCTGGACACCTGGTTTTCCTCCGGCCTCTGGCCGATCGGCACATTAGGCTGGCCCGACAACACCCCGCAATTGCAGAAGTATTTCCCAACATCCACCCTGATCACCGGGGCCGACATCATCTTCTTCTGGGTCGCCCGGATGATGATGATGCAGCTTGCCGTGGTGAATGAAGTCCCGTTCCGCACGGTCTACCTGCACGGCCTCGTCCGTGACGCCAAGGGCAAGAAGATGTCGAAATCGCTCGG
>JANXPK010000785.1 GCA_025357355.1 Rhodobacterales bacterium | reverse complement strand
CGCTGACGATGTCCAGACCAAGAAACAGACCCGCCGCGCGCAATGCGCCAAGGCTGACGCGGGATTTGGCCAGCGACCGCAGCCCCTCGCGGAAATAGGCGCCGACCTTGGCAGCATTGGCTTGCAGCCCCTCGCCCTCGATCACCTCCAGCACGGCCATTGCGGTGGCGGCGGCGACCGCATTGCCGCCAAACGTGTTGAAATAGCGCGCTTTTGAGCCAAAGGCCGCGATGACCTCGGGCCGCATGACCAGACCGGCAACGGGATAGCCGTTGCCCATCGGCTTGCCCATGCTGACCAGATCGGGGACCAGGCCGTGCCGCTGAAAGCCCCACATGGCGCTGCCGGTGCGGGCAAAGCCCGGTTGCACCTCGTCAGCGATGAACAGACCACCTGCGGCGCGGATCGCCGCGACCGCGGGACCCAGAAACCCCGGCGGATCAACATAGACACCGTCGGAGGAAAAGATGGTATCAACCAGCAGGGCAGCGGGCCGGATGCCGTGGCGGGTGAGGTCGTTGACCGCCCCTTGCACGTCGGCGGCGAAGGTGGCGGCATCCCTGGGGGCGGCAACAGTGCGGACATGCGGGCCAAGGGGCACGCCCGCACCAAGGCTGGGCGACATCGACGAGGTGGCAAGTGTGACGCCGTGATAGGCGTTTTCGGTGACGATCACGCCGGTCCCGCCAGTATGGGCAAAGGCAATGCGCAAGGCGAGGTCGTTGGCCTCTGACCCGGTGCAGGTGAACATGACGTGGGACAGGGCGGGCGGAAATGTCGCCAGCAGACGTTCGGCATAGTCCAGAACAGTGTCGTTCAGATAGCGGGTGTGGCTGGCATAGATCGCGGATTGTCTGGCCGTGGCGGCCACGACATGGGGGTGGCAATGGCCGAGGCTGGCGACATTGTTGTAGCAGTCAAGATAGGCCCGCCCCTCGGCGTCATAAAGCCAGACGCCCTCGCCCCGCGTGAAGTGAACGGGGGTTTCATAGAAGAGCCGATAGGCCGGGCCCAGAAGTCGGGCGCGGCGGGCGACGCGGGCCGCATCCTCGGGCGTCAGGTTGCCTTTGCCGGGGGTGTAGGCGTTGACCATGGTGGTTTGGGTCATGGCAGCTCCAATCGGATGCGGGGCGTGTTGGCAAGGGCGGTGAGGGCGGCGGCGGCGGCGGGGACGTTGCGCAGGATATAGGGCGCGTTATCTGGGTAGCGGGCGGCCCGGGCGGAGGCAATGGCAAGCGTGGTCAAGAGGCGGGTGGCGGCAAGGTCGGGCAGCAGGCGGGCCTCCCCAGCGGTCAGCGGCAGGGTGGCGTGGTAGGCGGCGGCAAAGCTGTGCAGGCTTTGCGATGGTTGGGCGGGGTCGATCTGGTAGGCAGCGGCGACGGCGGCGTCACAGATCAGCGGGGTGTGGACCATGTCGCCGAAGTCGAGCACGCCGGTGATGCGGGTGGGGTTTGCGGGGTCGGTAAGGACATTGTGGGGGTTGAGGTCGTTGTGGACGACTTGCGCGCGCAGGGTGGGCAGATGGGAGGCGAGGTCGCGGTCGAAACGGTCAAGGGTCGCGGTGGCAAGGGGGCGCAGGTCGGTGGCGATGAAGGGCAACAGCGGGCGCAGGGCCGAGGCGTGCTTGATATCCCATTGCAGGACATGGGTGGCGGCGGGGTGGGTGAAGCCTTGCAGGCCAAGGGTCAAGCGGGCGGCCATGGTTCCCATTGCGGCGGCCTGGGCTGAAGTGCGCGGGGTGAGGTGCTGGGGCTGGCCTTCCAGCCAACTGAGGAGGCGTAAGGTGCCGTGTTGCGTGGCGGCCTCGGTCTGGCCGTCAAGGGTGCGGGTTATGCGGGGGACGGGGAGGGGGGTGGTTGCAAGGTGAAGGAGGGCGAGGGTCTGGAACTGCGTGACCTCGGGCGGTTCGGCGCGGTTGGCGAGTTTGAGGACGTAAGAGGCGGCGGGGGTGGTCAGGCGGAAGTTGAGGTCGCGCTCCGAGGTCAGCGGGGTGAGTGTGCCGGTGAGGCCGAAATGGGCGGCGGCAAGGGCTGCGGCCTCGGCCAGGGCGAGGGTGGGCGGCGGCGTGGTGAGGCTGGAGCCGAGGGGCATGACGGGCCGGAGGTTGGGTCGCGTCATCAAGGGCAAGGTTGGGGGCGCTGTCAACCGGAGTGCTGGGGGGCGTTCGGACGCTGGGGAAATGCCCACATGTGGACACTTTTGAGTATCGTTATATATCAAGGTGTTGGCAAATTTCGTTAACCAGATTTTAGGGGTTTGACGTTGGCCAGCGGCTGCTTCGGGCGCAGGCTGACCGGAGTTTTCAAGCGGGAGTTCGCAATGGAATTGGATTTGCAAGGCGCCGAGGCTTTGGCGGCGGGTTATACGGCGGCGTGGAATTCGGGGCAGGCGGCGGCGGTTGCGGCGTTTTATGCCGAGGACGGGACCATCGTGATCAACCGCGGTACGCCTTGGGTTGGGCGGGCCGGGATCACGGCGATGGCACAAGGGTTTTGTGCCGATGTGCCGGATTTGATGCTGGTCTGCGACGGGCTGCGGCTGCTTGGAGATCACATGGTCTATCTGTGGACCTTCACCGGGCACCACGCGGGTTCCGGCGCGTCGCTGCGGATCGTCGGATGCGAGGAGCGGGATCTGGACGGTGCAGGCGGGGTGGCGGCCTCGCGCGGGTGGTATGACGCGGACGACTATGCGCGGCGGGTGGCGGGTGGGTGAGGCTGGAGGGACCGATGCTTCGGTGTCTGAGCCGGGCGATGATGCGGACCCGGACGAGATTTCGGCGCTGATGGGCTGTGCGCCGGGGTCAGGTCCGGTTCGTGCAGGGCCCCGGCAAACAGGCGTGGGTGGCACGGCGCGGGCGGTGGCGGCCGCAGGCCACCGAACGCAGGTCCGGCGATCTGGCGGCGCGGATTTGCGAGTTGCTGGCGGGTTGCCGCAGGATTTGGCGCTGTGGCACGGACTGGCGGGGCGGTTTCAGGTGACACGCTCCAGCACAGGGGTGCGCAATAAATGCACACCCTACGGGGGCTTGTGCGTTCGGCAGTTGGTCGGCAGCGAATTCCTTGGGATCGGCCCAGACACGGCAGATGCGGTCTTGTCAGGTGACCATGCGCGGTAAACGCGCAAGGACGGGCGACATCCGGCGGGGTCAGGGTGAAGCCCGACCTACGCGATTTCCACCCATAGCGGGAAATGGTCGGAGGCTTGTTCGGCGGGATCGCTCCAGGCGCGCAGGACGCGTGGGGCGAGGTCGGGGGTGACAAGGCAGTGGTCAAGCTGGCGCAGGCGCAGGGTGCCGGCGATGACTTTCGTGTGGGTGTGCAGCGTAGCGCCGGAG
>JANXPK010000750.1 GCA_025357355.1 Rhodobacterales bacterium | reverse complement strand
GATCAGGCCGACTTCCACCACTTGTAGTGATGATGCTCGAAGGTCGGGTGCATGTCGGCACCCATCACTTTGGCGTCGAAGTTGCGGAAGATCGAACGCCAGTAGGGCTGGATCATCACGCCCTGATCTTGCATGATCTTCTCGACCTTCTCCATCACGGCTTTGCGCTTTTCGGCGTCGGCGATCGCCATCGCCTCGGCCAGGGCGGCATCGAAGTCCTTGTTGGCAAAGCCGGTTTCATTCCAGGCCTCGCCGCTGCGGTAGGCCAGCGCCAGAACCTGCACGCCCAATGGCCGCATGTTCCATTCGGTGCCCGAGAACGGGTACTTGGTCCAGTCGTTCCAGAACGTCGACCCCGGCATCACCTTGCGTTTGATCTTGATGCCCGCGTCACGCAGCTGGGCGGCGACGGCGTCGCAGGTGTCGGCCTGCCACGGCGTGTCGATCGAGATCAGTTCGAACTCGTGATCGGCTTGGCCTGCATCCGCCATGGCTTTCTTGGTGGCGGCCGGATCAACCGTCAGCGGGGCGAGCTTGAAGTATTCCGGATGGATCGGGCAGACATGGTGGTTTTCCGCCACGGTGCCACGGTTGGAATAGCCCAGTTCCAGAACCTTCTTGTTGTCGACGGCAAGCTGGATCGCCTTGCGGACCTTGATGTCCTTGTACTCGTCCGTCGTCTGGTTGAACCGCACGGTGATGGTCGAGGCGGTGACGGCTTCCGAGGTTTTCCAGCCCATCGTGGCCAGCTGGTCGATGAACTCGCCGGTGGACTGATAGGTGGCGTCAATCTCGCCCGAGCCTGCGGCGGCGACGACGGCGGCCTGATCGGTGCCAAGGTCGACGTAGACGATGCTGTCAAGGTACGGGCCGCCATAAACGGCGGTGCCCCACCACTTGTGATCCTTGTTGACCACCAGAACCTGCTTGACGCCAACCTCGTTATGGTCGGGCTTGTAGGGGCCGGTGCCGATGAATTTCACCGATGGATCGCCGCCGGCATAGGACTGGTGCACCACGGCAGCCGGATAGTCGGCCATCCCGACGATTACGGTGATATCCGGGGCGGGCAGGGTCAGCTTGACGGTGTTGGCATCCACCACGGTGATGGCGCCGTCGCGGACCTTCTTGGTCTTCGGGTCGACCAGCGAGGCCATGCGCCCGGCCATCGAGTTGCCTTCGACGTTGCCGTCGCACCAGCGGGTGATGTTGAAGGCGACGTCCTTGGCGGTGAAAGCGTCGCCATTGGTCCAGGTCACGCCCTTGCGGACGTTGAGCGTGTATTCGGTGGCATTGTCGTTGGTCTTCCAGCTTTCCAACAGCATGCCGCGCAACGAACCATCGCCATTGTATTCAACCAGATATTCCAGCCAGCCGCGGCTGAAATTGGCCAGTTCGGACCAATCATACAGGCGCGGATCTTTGCCGGCCTTGGTTTCCATGTTCATCTTCAGCGTGCCGCCCGATACCTCGCCCGCAGCCATCGCTGGCGCGTTCAGGCCCAGAAGTCCGTATGCGGCCACCGAGGTTACGCCCAGTGCGGTCGCACGGGTCAGAAACTCGCGGCGGTCCAGCAGGCCTGCATGCACTTCGCTTGCATACATCAGCGCGGCGGGGTGCAGCGTGTTCGTTTCAGTAAAGTCTCTCATTGGTGTCGTCTCCCTGTCAGGCATTGCCTAGTCATTCGACTTGTCATTCGGTGCGGGTGTCGCTTCTGACCTGCTTGCGCGCTGGCCTCCGTCCTCCGGGAGGTGAGGCCAACTGGACAGCTCGCAGGCGGCGAACATCACCTGCGCATTCCGCATCTTTTCGCCCCCCGCGTCAACGCTTGGATTCGTCACCCGGTATAACGTTTGCGACACGGAGAGGTCTGGAGGACCGATTCATCGGCGCGGCGCGTCCAAACCGGCGCGTCCGCTTCACCGGCACGAATTTCCGCTTTAGCGGAAATATCGCATTGCTGCGATGCAGCGAATCACTGGCTGCGGCGGAATTCCGTGGGCGAAGAGCCGGTACGGTGCTGGAAGGCGCGGGTGAAATAGGCCGCCGAGGTAAAGCCAAGCGCGGCCCCGATCCGCCCGACCGGCAACTTGGTCTCGCTCAGCATCCGCCGCGCCTCGAAAATCCGGCGGTCCTGCAACAACTCGATTGCCGAGCGGCCGCAGGTTTGCTGACAGCAGCGCGTCAAATGGGTTGGCGTGACACCCAGCTTGGCCGCCATGTCGCCAACGCCCGCGCCAGAGCGAAATTCCTGCTCCATCAGCGTGCTGAAGCGCGCGACCAACCGACGCGCCGCATCGGGACGTGGTGCATCAGCCTGCGATTTGAGGCTTTGGCGTTCCAGCCAGACGCCCAAGAGGCCAAGGTAATGCTCGGCGGCCCGGTCATGGGCTGGGACAGTGCTGTCCAGTTCGCGCTGGATCGCATCCAGCGTCACGTTCAACTCTTGCTGCGCATGCACTTCGCGGATGCGCAGGTGCAAGGGCTGCTTGGGCAGTGCGACGCGGCAGTTGTTGCCGAAAAATACCGCTGTACCAAAGACTTGCGGGCCGACCTCAAAGCCGTGCATGATGCCCGCGGGAATGAAGATGCCGTTGTGCGCGGTATAGCCACGGGTGACGCCGGCCATGGTGATGCGGCCCTGACCCTTGGTGAACCACAGAAAACAAGCCTCCGACAGCGACCGCATCGCCTCGACCCGCCACCGCCCGCCCGACGCCAGTCGGGGGATTGCCACAAGGCGGAACGGCGAGGATTCGGTCGGGCTTTGCATCGACGGTCTCTTGAGGATCGGAATTTTCAGATAAACCGCCCTTGCGGTACAACCCAAGCGAAAAAGCTCATGGTCGGGCGGCATTCTGAATTTTGTGGCGGAAAACCCCAGTTGGGTCTGGTCACCAACCATCGGGTTCGACGCTGCGCCAGCCGCTCATCCGGGCGCGAAACCAGGTGCGCTGCCGTTTGGCGTATTGCCGCGTGGCAAGGCTCGCCGCGGCCTTCGCCTCGGCCAGAGTGATTCTCCCTTGCAGATAGGCCACCAGATCCGCTGCCCCGATGGCGCGGGCCGATGGGCGGTCAGCTTGCCAATAGGGCAACTCGGCGCGTACCTCGTCCAGCGCCCCGGCGTCCAACATGGCGGAAAATCGTGCGTCGATCCGGCGGTTGAGCCAGGCCACCTCGGGCCGCAAGATCAGCGCCTCGGCCTGCGGCAAAGGCAAGACGGGCCGGGCCGACCGCGCCTGCCAGAAGGCCAGTCCGTGTCCCGTGGCGCGCAACACTTCCCACGCCCGCTGCACCCGGACCGGATTGGCCAGATCGATACGCGCCGCAGTCTCGGCGTCCAGTTCCGCCCGCATCTGGTCCAGCGCTCCCAGCCGCAACGCGTCGCCCGCCGCCCGCACTTCGGACGGCACCTCTGGTACCTCGGCCAGACCTTGCGTCAGCGCGGTGAAATAAAGGCCCGTGCCGCCGACAATCACGACGGGGCGGTCCAGCAGCCCCGCGACGGCGCGCAGCCAATGGCCGACCGACCAGGCCTGATCGCGCCCGACCTGGCCATAAAGCGCATGCGGCACCGCCGCCTCGTCCGCCGCCGTGGGCCGCGCCGTCAACACCCGCCAGCACCCATAGACCTGCAGCGCATCCGCATTGACCACGACCCGCCCGTCGCGCGCCGCAAGCGCCATCGCCAGCCCCGACTTGCCGCTGGCCGTCGGCCCCGCAATCAGCACCGGCGCTTCCCGCGATATCGAGCCCAACTCCACTTTCATCTTTTCCCAAATATCCCAGGGTCCGGGGCAGCGCCCCGGGTGCCGATCAAAGGTTGAACCTGTGCCCGTTTTGCGACATTTTGCGGTAAAAGCCAATGCAACCGCAATAGTCAGGGGGCCCCATGTCCGAAACCGATCAGACGATCACCTATTCCCGCGTCATGCTC
>JANXPK010000748.1 GCA_025357355.1 Rhodobacterales bacterium | reverse complement strand
GGCTGGGCGTGCGCATTCAGGATGTGACGCAAGACGTGGCCGATGCGATGGGTCTGGCCAAAGCCACCGGTGCGCTGGTCACGGATGTTCCCGACGGTCCGGGCAAGGACGGCGGCATTCTTTCGGGCGACGTCATCATGTCCTTCAACGGCAAGGACGTGAAGGACAGCCGGGCTTTGGTCAATGAAGTTGCAGACGCGCCGATCGGCCAGACCGTTCCCGTGACAGTGATGCGGGCCGGCAAGTCGGTCGATCTGC
Source organism: Rhodobacterales bacterium (assembly GCA_025357355.1). Taxonomy (GTDB): domain Bacteria; phylum Pseudomonadota; class Alphaproteobacteria; order Rhodobacterales; family Rhodobacteraceae; genus Stagnihabitans. The sequence continues at coordinate 3,855 of JANXPK010000748.1, read as the reverse complement.
AGGTCAAACTTGGCCGCCGCGAAGACGCCGAGGCCAAGTCGACCCCGGCGGCGGCCGAAAAAGCCAAACCCGCCAAGCCCGAGACCGCCGATGTGCTGGGTCTGACCCTGATGCCGCTAACCGACGACATGGCCGAAGGTCTGGGCATGCAGAAGGGCGACAAGGGGTTGGTGATTTCCAAGGTCGATGTGGCGTCTGAGGCCTATACCAAGGGCCTGCGCGAAGGCGATGTGGTTACTGAAGCCGGGCAACAGCCCGTGGTGACATTGCAAGACATCAAGGATCGGCTGAGCGAGGCCAAGGATGCCGGACGCAAGTCGCTGCTGTTGTTGGTCCGGCACGGCGGTGATCCGCGCTTTGTGGCGCTCGCCATCGAGTAAAAGCTGGCAGTCTTTGTGAGGCAAGGGCGGCGGGGCAACCTGCCGCCTTGATCATTTCAGATCGCCCAGTGCCGTCGTGACAAGGCCCAGCTGCTTGGTGGCGCCCAGCGACAGGATCGCGCTGTCCAAGCCGTGATCGGCCTGATAGTGGCGTACCGCTTCTGTGGTCGCGGCATCCATGACACCGGTGAGCGGCAGGCTGTAGTAACCGCGTGCCAGCAAGGCGCGCTGCAACGTGGCCACAAAATCAACGGTTACATCCGGCGGGCACGGCGTCTGGAACCAGACGTCGCGGCGGTCCTGCACCATCTTGGCCTTGGACACGGTCCGATAGGTGGCAGGCGTTGTCACATTGCCGCCCGCATCGCGCACCTCGGGCGTGACCAGGGTTTGGTCGGTGACCGTTTCGAATTTGGCCGGGATCACATCATGGGCCCAACAGGCCCCCTCAGGCCCTGGCGGCGGGCCAGCGCCGTCCAGATGAACGGCTTCGGCCGCAAGATCCACGGTTTGGGGAGGTTGCACGTTGACATTGGGTCCACAGGCGAAAAGCCACAGTCCAGCCGTAAGTGCCGATACAGTGCTGATTTTCATGCCTTATTTCCCGCTCTGCCCGCTATGGCTGGTTAGTCCGGCCCGTTTGGGGACAGCATAGCGAAAGACCGGGTTTTGGGAAACCCCGGCGAATCACTCCTGGTGCCTGGTATGGCCTTTCGACAGTAATTCAGCCGTGTGACAAGGGGTTCAGCGGGTTACGGCTGGTCCCCGGCGCGGGCAATGGGTGCGCGGAACTCTGGGTGCAAAAGCGTGTCCAGCAGGGGTGACAGATCCTCGATCATCTCGGCCACGATATGGACCACCCCAGCCTCGCGTTGCAGCCGCCCGGTGACGCGCAGCAGGCGGCCGGAAATCACAGCGCGGCGAAAGCGTTCATAGACATTGGCCCAGACCACGACATTGGCGGTGCCAGTCTCATCCTCCAGCGTGACAAAGATCACACCCTTGGCGGTGCCGGGCCGCTGGCGCACCAGCACCAGCCCGGCTACGCAGACCCGCGCGCCAGCCGCAGGCTCGCCCAGCCGGGCGGCTGGCAGGGCTGAGGGCGGGCGCGGCCAGGAATTCGGGCTTCGGGTCAGCTTCAACCAATCAGGCATGCGAACGAATATAGAACACGCGCCCGCTTTGGGCAAGTCAACTGCGGCCCTGCGTGAGGAGCCGCGTGCGGAATTCTTCGGCCGCGTTGCCATGCGGATAGGGCACATCGGGCATCGGCACACCCAAATGCCCACACAAGGGCGCCCAGCCGTCGCCCAAGCGGTGCACCAGAAGCCGACCCGGCGGCACTTCGGCCAGCACCGCCTCGACATTGGCACGGTAGAGCGCCAGAGCGTGCTCGCGCTCGCCCATCCGGCCACCAAACACTTGCCCTTCGATCAGTACTTTGCCAACCGAGGCCGGATCGTCGCTGCTGGAGATCCCCCTCAGGATGGTGTTCGAAAAGCTTTCCCACCAGCTTTCGGCGCTGCGCCATGTCAGGATGACCTTGGCCTGCGGGTACACCTCGATCAGGTCGCGCCAATAGGCGGCCGACGGCCAATCGACACAAGAGGTGTAGCCTTCGAACAGGCTTTCCCAATCTTTCGGCCCGCCCGCCACCATCGCCCGCCAGCGCGCCTTCTGGACCGGGTTGTCGATCACCTCGAACATGTGGTGGCAGGGTCCGAAGCCGAGAATGGTCAGCGCCTCGCGCATCGAATCCGTACCCGTCCGTCCAAATCCCGTCCCGATCACCCTGAGCATCATGCGGTCCTTATTGCATTTGTCCGACCTTGCTACGTAAGTTCAAAACCATCAAGAGAGGGATGGCAGCCTGCGGGCGTCTGGGCTAGATAATCGACCGGAACAGAATTGCAGGGCGGGCGGACGATGGCGAAGATCACCTATGTCGAATTCGGCGGCAAGGAACACACGCTCGAAGTGGCAAACGGTCTGACCGTGATGGAGGGTGCGCGCGACAACGGCATCCCGGGGATCGAAGCCGATTGCGGCGGTGCCTGCGCCTGTTCGACCTGCCATGTCTATGTCGATCCCGCCTGGGTGACCCGCCTGCCCAAGAAGGATGCGATGGAGGCTGACATGCTCGATTTCGCCTGGAATCCGGACCCGGTCCGCTCGCGCCTGACCTGTCAGCTCAAGGTGTCGCCAGCCCTGGACGGACTGCGCGTACAGATGCCGGAAAAGCAGATCTGACCCTCGCACAAACCCAATTGGCCTTTTGGAAATACTCCACAACGGGTGCGGGGATGTGAAATCCCCCGCTTTGCCGCCTCAGTTGGTTTTGCGGGTGGGCATGAAGGGCAAAGGCGCCACTGGCACCCCCTCCTGCAACAACTTGATTGCCTCATCCGGCCGCGCCTCGCCGTAGATCGAGCGTTCCGGCACCTCGCCATCGTGCATCGCGCGAGCCTGGGTCACGAAATTCATGCCGACATATTCGGAATTTGCCTCAACCTGTGCGCGCAGGGCGGCGAGGGCCGCCTCCTGATCGGTTCCCGGATCGCGCAATGGCGCGGCGGTGTCGCGGGTCGGGCGGACCGAAGGGGCCATCAATGACTTCGCCACCGACGGCGACCCGCAGACCGGGCAGGTGACATGTCCCGACAGCACCAGACCATCGAACGCTTTGGCGGATTGGAACCAGCTTTCAAAGCCGTGGTCAGAGTTGCAGGTCAAGGCGTAGTGGATCATTTGTTGGCCATGGGGCGAGGGGGCAGGCCTCTAGAGCCCACCCTTTGTAAACTGTGGAGTCTGAAGAATAAGTCAAGCCGCAGTCGAGGAATTCTGATCGACCAGCAACCGGGGGTTCGCGGCAATCAGACCAAACAGCGCTGCCAAATCCGGTTCCGCCACCAGATCGGCGGCTGCCAAGGCGCCAAACCAGGCGCGACGGCGCTCTTTGGCTTCGGGAAAGCGGCGCTTCACGGTTTCGACCTTAAGGCCGTACACCGCGACGGCGCAGCGTTGCGTGGTCGTGGGGCGCAGGAGCTTTTCATATTGGAAACTGCCCAGCGGCAGGCCGTGGATACGGCCACGGACCCCGGCCTCCTCCCAGGCTTCGCGGGCAGCGGCGGCGGCTTGACTCAGACCGGCGACCGGCCAGCCTTTGGGGATGACCCAGCGTCCGGTCTCACGCGAGGTTACCAGCAAGACCTGGACAATACCTTTGTGCATGCGCCAGCACAGCGCCGCAACCTGGGCAGCAGCAGACGGCGATCCCGCTGGCTGGAGGGAAGGGATCAAGGACATCTTCATCTGGCCTGCTCTTTGTTTCACCCGTCTCATGCGGACAAGGCCTGGCGGGCTTCACGGCGGACAAGGGCTCGTTTGACGTGCTGTTTGAAGCCAGCGGCAACGCGGGCGCGCTGCGCGGTGCGTTTGATGCACTGCGGCCACGCGGCATCATCGTGCAGGTGGG
>JANXPK010000724.1 GCA_025357355.1 Rhodobacterales bacterium | reverse complement strand
CCCACGGCGGCACAAAGGCCGCACCATCGCCGATCTGCGCCTTCGCCCCCACCGGCAGCACCGCCACCGCGACAAAGGGCGCCGCACCGTCGTTCGACAGGCTAAACTCGGTCTCTGGCGGCACCACGATGGCATCGCCCGCCTGAACGGAATGGGTCTGCCCGCCAATCTGCGCCCGCGCCTGCCCGGACAGCGCCACCAGCACTTCCTCGCGGCTCAGCCGATGCGACGTCCCCTGCGCCCCCGGCGCAAGGCTAACCTGCCAGACCGCGGTTTCCCGCGCGCCGCGGCTGGGGGCTGCCAGACCCAGAAAACGGACATCCTCAATCTCGAACCGGACCGCATCGGCGGCTTTGATATGGACCATCTTGCACCTATGAAAATCTGAAGGATCGGGGTATGGTCAAGCAGCTTGATCGTCAACCTGCTTGATAGTCAATCTACTTGACGTACTCGACCGATTCGGTCAAGCCTCTTGACGATACCGGAAGACGCAAATGGCCAAACCCGCTGTCGATACTGCTCACCCCGCCCTGCTCGATCATATCGGCATTGCCCTGTGGCAGGCCGCGCTAAGCTGGAAATCCCGCTTCGATCAGATGATGGTCGAACGCGGCTACCCGGTCTTTGCCGAGGCTGCCTCAGGCGCGCTGGCCTTCATCGGGCCCAAGGGCCTGCGCCAATCGGTGCTTGCCGCCCGAATGGCTATCACCAAGCAGGCCGCACAGCAGTTCATCGACCGGCTTGAATCTCTGGGTCTTGTCACCCGCTTGCCCGACCCGCTGGACGCCCGGGGCAAGATCGTCGTGCTGACCGATCAGGGCAAAGTCCTGAAATCCCGCGCCAATACCGTCAAGCTCGCGATCGAGGCCGACTATCGCCTTTTGCTGGGGCGCAAACGTTTTGACGCCCTCCAAGGCGCACTTGAAATTCTCGCCGCCTCTCTTTGACCCACATTCGGCTTGCGAGATGAGAACAAGGTCCTGCATGTGCGCCTTGGTCAGCCGTGCCCACGCCCATGGCAGCGAT
>JANXPK010000712.1 GCA_025357355.1 Rhodobacterales bacterium | reverse complement strand
CACGGTACGAGAACTGGTCGATCAGTTGCCCGGTCTGATTGTCCGCCACCTTGCCCGCCCCGGCATAGACCTTGGCCGGCCCGATATTGGGAATGGCGGCGCTGCGGGAATAGACATTGGTTCCGTCAAAGGCGAGGTTATCGACCGAGAAGGTGTCGTTGGCAGCATTGTAGCTGTAATCCTGCGCAAAGCCGTTGCCCGACACCGCAATGCCATCCGGCCCCTTGTTCTTGTCCTCAACCCTTGTGATCGAGGTCAGGGCACTGGGGCTGGTCGTCCCCGGCAGCGTCGACACGCTCGCATTATTGGTGACGGGCGGCGTCGGTGTTGACTGGGTCCCGGGGAATGGATTGCCATCGCAGGCAGCCAACAATAGACATGCCAATAAAGCGGTTCTGACTGCCAACATGATGCCTCGCTCTTTTCTTCATAGTTTTGCCCGCAACTGTGCCGCAATTGTGGCAAAAGGTCAAAAACCATCCCCGTCGCCTTGGTTTTTCCCCTACCCCTGATGCAGCCCCGCACCACCGGATATCTGGTGGTTCCCCGGGCCCCATCCCCCATATATAGTCACCCGCGACTCATCTCCGCCCAAAGGAGCCGCCCATGCCGCTTTCCCCCGACCAGCTTGCCGAAATCGACGCCGCCCGCGCTACCCCCCGCCTGACCCTGCGCGCGGTGTCCGACGGGATGGAGGCGCATCTTTACCGCGCCCATCCCGTCCTCGATCACGGCTTCATTCGCGTCGTCGATTACATGGGCGATGACGCCGCCGTGGTGCAAGCCGCCCGCGTCTCTTACGGCGCCGGCACCAGGCACGTCCAGAACGACGACGGCCTCATCCGCTACCTGATGCGCCACTGGCACTCCACCCCGTTCGAGATGTGCGAGATCAAGCTGCATGTCAAACTGCCGGTTTTCGTCGCCCGCCAGTGGATCCGCCACCGCACGGCCAACGTCAACGAATACTCCGCCCGCTATTCCATTCTCGACCGCGAGTTCTACATCCCCGCCCCCGAAAACCTTGCCGCCCAAAGCGCCGTCAACAACCAGGGCCGCGGCGAGGTTCTGATCGGCGAGGAATCGGCGCGCGTCCTCGCCCTCCTCAAATCCGACGCCAACATGGCCTATGACCACTACGAGGCGATGCTGTCGCCAACCCAGCCTGACGGAACACCCCAGCAAGGCCTCGCCCGCGAATTGGCCCGCATGAACCTGCCCGCCAATATCTACACCCAATGGTATTGGAAGGTCGACCTGCACAACCTTTTCCACTTCCTCCGCCTGCGCGCCGACCCCCACGCCCAATACGAAATCCGCGTCTACGCCGAAGCCATCGCCGCCTGCGTCCGCGACTGGGTGCCGCTCTCTTACGCTGCCTTCGAGGATTACCGTATGGGCGGGGTGACGCTGTCGTCAAAGGCGATTGCCGTGTTGAAACGTCGCCTTAAAGGGGAGAAAGTGACCCAAGAAGATTCCGGCATGAGCAAGGGCGAGTGGCGGGAATTTGAGGGGGTCTGGGGGTGAAATGATTAAGGTAAGGAAGGGTTTTGAAATTGATACTGCACTTGCGGAACTTTCCAAGTATAGAACAATTTTACCGGATGGGTCAGTTTCTTTTTCGAGTTTGGGAACCATGGACCGGTGGGATTCTTTCTTTCGCTCCGCACTTTGCGCGGATGGCAAGAGCCAAGCGTTTATCGAGGAGGTCGCATCGCGTGCCTTGAAAACCAAGCAAGAATTGAAAAAGGAAGAATTCTTGGAGGCGGCGGGGAAAACGGCCAATATTATGCTGAACACTGAGCAGAGAGAAATGCGAGTTGTTTTCCCTATCTGGTCGGGTTCGCACTTTCCGGCTGGGCGCAGAAAGGTCTTGAACACTTG
>JANXPK010000706.1 GCA_025357355.1 Rhodobacterales bacterium | reverse complement strand
TTCAGCCAGCGGCCCAAATCAATGTCGGCGCAGCGGCGCGAGCAGAAGGGGCGGTACTTGGGGTCGGTTTCCTTGGCGCAGACAGGGCAGGTCACGGCAACAGCTCCGCAAGCGGCAGGCGGTCGCGCTTGCGGGTCAGTTCATACAGGCCCAACGTGGTCCAACCGGCCAGGTTGGCCTCGGCCTCGCCTTTGAAGGCGGCGCGGATCACCTGATCCAGAATGGCGCGCTCTTTCTTTGGCATCGGGGCAAAGTCGACCACGACCTGCCCACCGAGGCCGCGCAGCCGTAACTGGCGCGGCAGGTCGCGGGCGGCGGCGATGTTGACCTTGAGCGCAGCGGCAGGAGAGGTATCCGGGCCGGTGTTCACATCGACTGCCACCAGGGCGCGCGTGATCTCGATCACCATGTTGCCGCCGCCCACCAACCCAACCTGCGGTTGGCGCAGCGCGTCCAGCATTTCAAGCACACCTTGTGCCGCAAAACCGCCCTCGATGACCTCGTCAGGCTCGGGGTCGGCCCAGTCGCGCCAGGCGGTTTCATGGGCGCCTGCACCTTCGACCAGCAGTTCCGGCCCGCCATCAAGATCGCGCGTCACCGCTGCCGCCAGATCGCGCATCGCGGCGATGTCCCCGGCAATCGCGTCCGCTTCGGCATAAGTTGCGGCCGACCGCAGGATCAGGCCCATATCTTCTCCGGCACCGGCCATCCCCGCCGCGGCCAAAGCCTCCAACTCGCCACGCAACGCCTCGTCCTTGATCCGGCGCGAGATGTTCAGACCCGGCGCGCCGGGGGTCACGATGGCATGGCGGGATTTGAACAGCAGCCGCGTGGTAACGGGCAGGGCCTTGCCCGGCTCGGCGGGGCCGGTGACTTGCACGATGACACGCTGACCCGGCGCGATGCCGTCGGTCTGGCGCAGGAAACCCGACCCCTCGGGCAGTTTCACGAACATGCCCCCCTGGCCTTTCATCGGCCGGTCAGCCACGGCGCGGTAAATGGCACCGGGAAGGGCGGTATCGCCCGCAGGGTCGACCAGCAGCTCTTCCAGCTTGCCATCGACCAACAGCGCCGCCGCTGGCTGCCCGTTCACCTCGTCCAGCACCACGACACGGCCGATCATGCCCGCCTCCATAAATCATATCCCGCTGCCGTCAGCAGCGCGGCGGTTTCCGCGAGGGGCAGGCCGACAATACCGGTGAACGAGCCGGAAATCCACGGGATGAACGCGCCCGCGGCACCCTGAATGGCGTAAGCGCCGGCCTTGCCCTGCCATTCGCCGCCCGCCAGATAGGCGTTCAGCTCCACGTCCGACAGCCGCTTCAATTTGACCGCCGATACGCTTGCCCGCGTCCACAGCCGCTCGCCGCGCCGGACCGCAACTGCCGTGATCACCTGATGCCGACGCCCGCCCAGTGCGGTCAGAAACGCCGCCGCCTCGCCCGCATCGCGCGGCTTGCCCAGAATGCGGCGGCCCAGTGCCACCGTGGTATCCGCCGTCAGCACGATGTCATCCGGCCCCGCCTGCACGGCAAGGGCCTTTTCCCGCGCCAGCCGCTCGCAATAGGGGCGGGGCA
>JANXPK010000677.1 GCA_025357355.1 Rhodobacterales bacterium | reverse complement strand
GCGTGGCGGCTGATCAGCCATTTGTCCCTGAACTACCTGTCGATCACTGATACCGAAGGCGGTCAGGGTGGGGCAGAGGCGTTGCGCGAACTGATCGGGCTTTACGCGCCGACCGGTGACCGGGTGATCGCCAAGCAACTGGAGGCGCTGCGGGGGGTTTCGACCCGCCCCATCGTGCGGCGGATGACCGACGAGGTGCTGTCGACGGCGGTGCGCGGATTGGAGATCAAACTTGATTTCGACGAAAGTTTCTTCGACGGATCGGGTGTTTACGTTCTGGCGTCGGTGCTGGAGAAGTTCTTTCGCAAATATGTGACGATCAATTCGTTTACGGAAACGGTGCTGACAACCCAACAACGCGGAGAGATCACAAGGTGGCGACCGGAGAGCGGGCTCGGTCGGATGATCTGACGCATTTTGCGCAGCTTCAGGCCGACCCCCAAAGCTATCATCTGTTTCAGGCGCTGCGCATCATCGAGGCGGCGCATCCGGACAAGCCACGTCTGGGCCAGTCGCGGCGTTCTGCTCAGGATTCCGTCAGATTGGGGCAAGAGGCGGAGCTTGCGTTTCCGACCTCGACCATTGCTGCGTTCGGGCCGGACAAGAATGGCGTGGTGCGGCTGACCAACCGGTCATTTGGCCTGTTCGGGCCGCAGGGGCCGTTGCCCTTGCACCTGACGGAATATGCCCGCAACCGGCGGCGCAACGAGCGCGACACCACGTTTCTGGCCTTTGCCGACATGTTCACCCACCGGCTGATGGGGCTGTTCTTCCGGACCTGGTCGGCAGGGCAACCCGCGCCCAATTTCGACCGCCCCGAACAGGACAGCTTTGAGCGCAAGGTGGCGGCGCTGTCGGGCTACAACTCTGACGCCATGCGCAACCGCGACGAGATGCCCGACATGGCCAAACGCCATTTCGCAGGACACCTGGCGTCCGGCACCAAGACCGCCGAGGGGCTGGTGTCGATGCTGTCGGCGTTCTTTGCGGCCCCGGTGCATTTGCAGCAATTCATCGGTTGCTGGCTGGATCTTGAGCCCGATGACCGCTGGCAACTGGGCAAGCCTGCGGGCTTGGGCCAAGCGACCAGCATCGGCACAAGGGTGTGGTCGCGCGCGGCGAAGTTCCGCATTCTGGTCGGCCCCTTGTCGCTGGCAGATTACAAGCGCCTGTTGCCCGGCCTCGGCGCGTTGGAGCGGCTGGAGGCCATTGTGCGCAACCATGTCGGCGACGCGCTGGACTGGGATGTCAACCTGATCCTGCGGGCGGCGGACGTGCCGCGCGTGGCGCTGGGTGGGGCGAATTCGGCCCTGGGCCATACCACCTGGGTCGGGGTGCGCCGGGACGCCGCGTACGATGCCAATGACCTTTACCTTTCACCACCGCATGTTCTGGCGCGTCGCCGCCCGGCAGCCGTTGCCAACAAAAACCAGACCCCAGGGAGAAAATCATGAGCGAAATCAGCCGTGTGGCGCTATTTGGCAAGCTGAACCGAACGGGGTATCAAGCCGTTGAAGGGGCCACGGTTTTCTGCAAGCTGCGCGGCAACCCCTATGTCGAGCTGGTGCATTGGCTGCATCAGATATTGCAGAACCAGAACAGCGACCTGCACCGCATTGCCGAGCACTACAAGCTGGACCCGGCCAGGCTGGTGGCCGACATGCAACGCGCGCTGGATGCGTTGCCGCGCGGGGCGTCATCCATTTCCGACCTGAGCGAACATCTGGAGGATGCGACGGAGCGGGCTTGGGTCTGGGGCTCGCTGCTGTTCAACGCCTCGCAGGTGCGCACCGGCTTTCTGATCCTGGGGATGCTGAAGACGCCGGCGCTGCGCAACATCCTGTTCGGGATTTCGCAAGAATTCAAGAAGATCAAGCCCGATGATCTGGCCGAGAATTTCGCCGCTGCGGTGAATGGCTCGCCCGAGGAGGGGCAAACCGCCACCGATGGCAGCCATGTGGGCTCAGGGGCGCCGGGCGAGGAGTCCGGGGCGATGGCACCTGCCGCGATGGGCAAGGAAGAGGCGCTGAAGAAATATACCACTGATCTGACCCAGCAAGCCCGCGACGGCAAGATGGACCCGATTGTGGGGCGCGATGAGGAGATCCGGCAGGTCGTCGATATCCTGATGCGGCGGCGGCAGAACAACCCGATCCTGACCGGCGAGGCGGGCGTCGGCAAGACCGCGGTGGTCGAAGGTTTCGCCCTGCGGATCGCCCGTGGCGACGTGCCGCCCGCGCTGCGCGAGGCGCGGATATTGGCGCTGGATGTGGGGCTGTTGCAGGCCGGGGCGAGCATGAAGGGCGAGTTCGAGAACCGGCTGAAGGCGGTGATCGAAGAGGTGCAGGCTTCGGTCACGCCGATCATCATGTTCATCGACGAGACGCATACGCTGGTCGGGGCGGGCGGGGCCGCCGGCACGGGCGATGCGGCGAACCTCTTGAAACCAGCTTTGGCGCGGGGGACGTTGCGGACCATCGGGGCCACGACCTGGGCCGAGTACAAGAAGCATATCGAAAAGGACCCGGCCTTGACCCGGCGGTTCCAGACGGTGGTCGTGGATGAACCCTCGCCGACCAAGGCCATCCTGATGATGCGCGGCATCGCCTCGATGCTGGAAAAGCACCACAAGGTGCAGGTGCTGGACGAGGCGATTGAAGCGGCGGTCAACCTGTCGGCGCGCTACATCCCGGCGCGGCAGTTGCCGGACAAGTCGGTGTCGGTTCTGGATACCGCCTGCGCTCGCGTTGCCGTCAGCCAGCACGCCGTTCCCGCCGAGGTGGATGACAGCCGCCGCCGGATCGAGGCCTTGGACACCGAGCCTGGCATCATCGACCGCGATGAGACGGCAGGCTATGACGTGACCGAACGGCGTACCGCCATTTCCGCGCTGAAGGCCGAGGAAGAGGTTCGCCTTGCCGGTCTGACCACGCGGTGGGACGGCGAAAAGAAGGTGGTTGAGGAAATCCTGGCGCTGCGTGCCAAGCTGCGCGAGGGCGGGGCACCTGTCGATCCCAAGCCTGCGGCAGTTGCCACGTCCGAGGCCGCCCCTCCGGCAGGCGACAGCCCGTTGACAGAAGAGCAGCGCGCGGCGCTGATGACCGAGCTTCGCGCCAAGAACGCCGATCTGACGGCCATGCAGGGTGACCATCCCCTGATTCTGCCGATTGTCGATGCGCTGGCCGTGGGATCGGTCGTGGGCGACTGGACCGGGATACCCGTGGGCCGCATGTTGAAGGACGAATTGCAGACCGTCATCGACCTGGCCAAGCTGCTGGCCAAGCGCGTCATCGGCCAGGATCACGCAATGGAGATGATCGCCAAGCGCATCCAGACCTCGCGGGCCGGTTTGGACAACCCCTCCAAGCCCATCGGGGTGTTCATGCTGGCGGGCACCTCGGGCGTCGGCAAGACCGAAACCGCGCTGGCGCTGGCCGAGGTCATGTACGGCGGTGAGCAAAATGTCATCACCATCAACATGAGTGAATTTCAGGAGGCGCATACGGTGTCCTCACTGAAAGGTGCCCCGCCGGGTTATATCGGTTACGGCGAGGGGGGGGTGCTGACCGAGGCGGTGCGGCGCAAGCCCTATTCGGTCGTGCTGCTGGACGAGGTCGAAAAGGCCCATCCGGACGTCCACGAAATCTTCTTTCAGGTCTTCGACAAGGGAAGGATGGAGGATGGCGAGGGCCGCTCCATCGACTTCCGCAACACCATGATCCTGCTGACCACCAATGCGGGCACCGAAAAGATCATGGACCTGTGCGCCGACCCGGAGTTGATGCCGTCACCGGAGGCAATTGCCAAGGAACTGCGCGAGCCCTTGTTGAAGATCTTCCCGCCTGCGCTGCTGGGCCGTCTGGTGGTGATCCCCTACTATCCGCTGTCGGCCCATATGATTGCCGAGATCACCAAGTTGCAATTGAACCGCATCAAGAAGCGGGTCGAGAGCACGCATTCGGTGCCGTTCGAATACACCCAAGCCGTGGTCGACCAGATTGTCAGCCGCTGTCAGGAAGTGGAAAGCGGCGGCCGCATGATCGACGCCATCGTGACCAACACCATGCTGCCCGACATTTCCGGCGAGTTCCTGCGCCGGATGATGACCGGCAAAGCGGTGGCAAGGGTGGCGCTGGACGTCAAGGACAACAATTTCACCTACAGTTTTGACTGAGCGAAAACAGCCCAAAAGGGGGGGACATGGCCAAATATCTAGTGATCGACATGAAGAAGGCGAAGATCGGGGCGGGGAATTTGAAATTCCTGACCGAGCCCAATCTCGACTTCAAGATCGAAGTCGATCTGCCCAAGGAAGTCGAGAAAGAGGCAGCAAAAGACCCGCTGCTGCAACAGGAATTCAAGGACGTCGCCTTGAAGATCTTTGAGATGGCCAAGACCGAGACGGCCAAGAAGCTGAAAGCCTTCGATGCCTATTTCGAAGGCATGATCAACAAGGGCGCGGACGAGAAAGCCGTGCAGAAACAGGTCGATACGGTCAACTCCGTGATCAAGAACGACGTCGCCATTTACAAGCTGGCGGCCGAACAGGGCATCGACAAAGCCTGGACCGACCTGCAGAAAAAGCGCAAGGAATGGACCAAGTTCAAGATCAAGGTCGGCGTGTCGATCTTTGCGACGCTGGCAGGGCTTGCGGTCAGCATTGCCGCCATGGCCTCGTCACCGTGGAGCGGCGGGGCAGGGGCGGCCTTTGCCATCATCGGCTTCATCAAGGCGGGCACGACGCTGGCGCAAGACATAGCCCGCATCGCGATGGACATCGACGCCGCCAAAAAGCAGGTTGAGATCAATCTGGCCGTCGTGGAAAAGGCGGTGGAGAGCAAGGGGCTGAACGCGCTCAACGAGGTCAGTGCCGCCGTGTTCAAGGAATTCCTTGGCATTTCGCAGCCATCGGTCAAAACTTGCGGCTCGGCCATGGACACCTTGAAGGCAAAGTATGCCCAGATGATCGTCAATGTGCATGATCTGGCCAAGACCCTGAACAAGGCGCTGGAAGGTCAGCAAAAGCTGAAGAAGGAATTCCTGGCGCAGGCTGCTGAACGGGTGAAAAAGCATCCCACGACCGACAAGGCTGGTCAGTTGAAGAAGATCCAGGCCAATTTCGACAAGGAAATGGCAACTGCGGGCGACAAGATCATGGAGCTGATCGGCAAGGTCGGAACACTTTATGACAAGATCAAGACCTGGGCCAAGACCGTGGCCGATCTGGGCAAGCGCGTGAAGGAACTGGAGATCAAGGACCCCAAGGCGCTGAAGGTTTTCCGCGAGGCGCTGAAATTCTGCATGCTGGCGACCTCGATCTTCGACGGCAACAAGATCGCCACCGACATGAGCAACATCGGCACCGGCATCATCGCCGCCGCGTCCAGCTACGTTTACGACAAGATCACCAGCAAGGCGCTTGAAGGCACGATCTTCGACGCGGCGTGATCAAAGTGACGGGCCGGTCAGACCGGCCCGTTTCAACCCGAAGCGAACAGGAGCCCGCCATGGCACGCAAGGCAGAAATGACTTTGGATTTGTCCTTCGGGACCATATCCGCCGACCGCGCCGACGGGCCGAAACCGGCGCGGTTCCGCATCGCCCTGATGGGCGACTTTTCGGGCCGCGCCGCCAAGGGCGAGGTCGAGATCGGGTCGGATCTGGCTGCGCGCCGGCCGATCAAGCTGGATGTCGACACGCTGGACAAGGTCATCGCAGGTTTTGCCACGACGCTGGTGCTGCCCATTGGCAAAAAGGGGCAGGGGATCGAGGTGGAACTGTCGTCGATCGACGATCTGCATCCCGATGAGTTGTTCGAAAAGGTCGAGATGTTCGCGGAACTGGTGGCGCTTAAGCGGCGGCTGGCCTCGGGGGCGACGGCCAAGGGGGCGGTAACCGAATTGCGCGAATGGGGAAAAGAGTTCGGCAAGAAGGTCAACCCGCCGACGCGGCATTCGGCAGGCAATGCGGTGCCTGCTGACCTCAAGCTTTCCGACTTCGCCAAGCTGATCGGTGGCAATGTCCGCGCCAAAGCCAAAGCCTCGCCCGCCGACGAGTTGATGTCGCGTATCGTTGGCCCCTATATTCAGGCGCTGCCCGACCCCAATGCCGCGGCCATGCAGGAAGCGGTGGAGGAAAGCCTGGCGGGTGCCATGCGGCTGGTGCTGCATCACCCCGAGTTTCAGTCGGTCGAGGCGCAGTGGCGCATGCTTGACCTCATCACCCGGTCGGTGGAAACCGACGCCAAGCTGGACATCGTGCTTTATGACATTTCGGCCGAGGAGCTGGCGGCGGACCTTGCGGCGCAAGAAGACCTGACCCAGTCGGGCTTTTGCGAGTTGCTGGTCGAGGGCACACCGGACGGTCGCGGCCGGTTTTCGGCGGTGTGCGGCTTTTACACCTTCGAGGAAACGCCGCCGCATGCCGAGCTTCTGGGTCGCATCGCCAAGGTCTGCGCCCATGTCAACGCGCCGTTCTTTGCGGCACTCAGCACCGGTTTCATGGAGGTTCCCAAGGACGAACGTCACCCCTTGGTCGCCGAGGCCTGGGACGCCCTGTGTGCCCTGCCCGAGGCTGGTTATGTCGGGTTAACCAGTCCGCGTTTCCTGTTGCGGCGGCCCTACGGCGCCAAGACCGACCCGATCTATGAGTTCGACTTCGAAGAATTCACCGAGACCGAGGGTCTGTCGGGCATGCTGTGGGCCAATCCGGTGGCGCTGGTGGTGATCCTGCTGGCGCGGTCGTTCCGCAAGACCGGGCCGTCGCTGGGGTTGGGGCAGGTGATGTCGCTGGGCGGCATGCCCTATCACTATGTCAAGGACCGCTACGGCGACCAGGTGGCGCTGCCCTGCACCGAACGCAACCTGACGCAAACCCGGACCCAGGCCGCCATCGCGCGCGGGCTGATGCCGGTGGTGTCGGTGAAGGGGCGTGACGAAGTGCGGCTCGCCTCGTTCCAGGCACTGGCCGGGTCGACCGTGCTGGGGCCATGGAAAGACGTGCCACCGCCGAAGCCCAAAGAGGCACCAGCGCCCGCCGAAGAGCCGGAAGAGACGGCAGAAGAGGATAGCAGCGAAAGTCAGGAAGAAAGCAGCGAAGCTTCTGGCGGCGACGACGATCTGTCCGCCCTGCTCGCCGGGTTTGAGGACAGCACGCCGGATGAGGACAGCTCTGAGGCTGCGAGCGAGGGCGAAGAAGAAATGGACGCCGATCTGGCGGCACTTCTGGCAAGCCTGTGATAGTTCGGACGTTTCGATTGGGTTGGATTAGGGGTATCATGGACGACAAGATGGTCAACGCCGCCATTTCGGGGCCGCGGCCATGGCGAAGGGAGCAGGGCGTGGTATTGGCGCGTTCCGGCTGTCGCAACGAAAGGCACAGATATCATGGCATTTAAATTCTACAGACAGACCGAAAACTTGTTCCTGACGCTCAGCGGCGCCGGGGCAACCCAATTGGTTTGCATCGGTGCGCGGGTCCGCGAAAAGTTGAGTACGATTTCCGAGTTGCGGATGGAGTTCTATTCCAACGATACAACTTTCAACCCGGCCGATATTCTGGGCAAGACCATCACGCTGGAGGCCGGTAACGGCTTCAAGTTCTCTGGCTTGGTGATCATGGTCGAGGATCTGGGCAACGAGGACAGCGGCGATCTTTTTGCCGCCGAAATCCGGCCCTGGCCGTGGTTGCTGACGATCGGGGCCGACAACCGGGTGTTTCAGGCCAAGACCACCATCGAGATTGTCAAGGACGTGTTCCAGGCGGCGGGCTTTACCGATGTCACCGACAGCACCACGGGGTCTTACGCGGCCCGCGAATATTGCGTGCAATATGGGGAAAGCAACTTCGACTTCATCAGCCGCCTGTTGGAAGAAGAGGGGATTTACTACTTTTTCGACCATTCCGGCCAAGTTGAAAAGATCGTGCTGGGCGACGGCATCTCTGCGCATACCGATGGCGGCACCGTCGATTTCACCAAAAGCAACCAGATCGGCGACAAGAATGCCGATGCCAATTCGATCTTCGAATGGGCCGAGATTGGCAAGGTCGTCACCGGCAAGGTCTCGCTGTTCGATTATGACATGACGCTGCCCAATGCCGATCTGAAGGTTCAGCAGGCCATTGCCTCGGGCAGCCATGGCCATGTTGCAGTCGAGCGCTATCACGATGGCGGGCACTACAAGGTGGCCGAAGACGGCGAGGCGCTGGCCAAGAAAGAGATGGAGGGCCATGCCGCCGACTTTGCCCGCGCCAAGGGCACCACCAATTCGGCAGTGTTGCGCAGCGGAGGTCTGTTCACCCTCAACCACGAGGTTCGCGATGCGGTCAACGCCGCCTATCTGGTGGTCGGCTGCACGCATTACATGCAGTTCGACGCTGGCTACAAGGAAAACACCGGCGACAGTTATAACCGCCACGTCGAAAAGATCGAATTTCCCGAGGCCATGGAGCTTTATGAAACCGAGTTCGAGGTTCAGAAAAGCTCGGTCCAGTTCCGCCCGCCCAGGATCACGGAATGGCCCGAAGTGCCGAGCCTTCTGACGGCAGAGGTTACCGGCCCAAGCGGCGAAGAGATTTACACCGACCCTTACGGCCGCATCAAGGTGATGTTTCCTTGGGACCGGCTTGGCAAGGGCGATGACACGACGTCGTGCTGGGTACGATCGGTGCTGCCGTGGACTGGCAAGGATTGGGGCTGGCAGTCGATCCCGCGGATCGGCATGGAAGTGATCATCCAGTTCGAACGCGGCAATATCGACCGACCCTATTGCACCGGCATGATCTACAACGGTGTCAATAGCCCGCCCTACGCATTGCCGGGCATGATGACGAAAACCGGCATCCGGACCAACAGCTCCAAGGGTGGTGGCGGGTTCCACGAGTTGACCTTCGATGACAAGAAGGACAGCGAGAGCATCTTTTTCCAGTCCGAAAAGGACTACAAGCAGGTCATCAAGAACAATGCCGAAATCACCATCGGCATGGAAAAGCAGAAGGACGGCAACCTTACCCAGACCATCTACAAGAACAAGACCGAGACGATCAAGACCGGCGATCTGACCCTGACCGTGGAAGAGGGCAACCGCATCACCAAGATCAAGACCGACGACACCACGACCATCGAAGGCAAATCGACCGCAACGATCACCGGCGATACCTCGGTGGAGATCAAGACTGGCAACCTGACCGAAAAGGTGGGGTCGGGCAACATGTCGACGGAAGTGTCGACCGGCAATCAGGACACCCAGGTCAAGTTGGGCAACATCTCGATCAAGGCGGCGGCGGGGGCGATTTCGATCGAGGCGATGCAGTCCATCGAACTGAAGGTCGGGTCCAACTCGGTCAAGATCGACATGACGGGCGTGACGATCAAGGGAACCATGATCCAGGTGACGGGCGACGCGATGGCGAAGATCGGTGCGCCAATGACCCAAGTGAGCGGCGACGGCATGCTGACGCTCAAGGGCGGCATCGTGATGGTGAACTGAGGGAAATGGCATCATGACCGACCGATATTCCGATCTCACCAAGCTGATCAAGCAACCTGCCGCCCGGTTGCTGTCCAATGCCAATGCCGAATTGGGCACCGAAATATCCGCTCCCGCCAGCGCCTCGGTCGAGGTGGTTCTGGCGGAACTGGAAGGGAAAGGCGCGCTGATTGACATGCTGCGCCTGCTGTCGATTGCGCTGCCGGCGCGCGAGCGGGTGTGGTGGTCGTGTCTGGCCGCCCGCGACATGTTGAAAGAGGGGGCAAAGCTGCCGCCGCCGCTGGCCGCTGCCGAGGCCTGGGTGTTCAAGCCGACCGAGGAAAACCGCTCTGTCGCTCATCACGCGGTACAACACGCCAGCATGAAGGATGACACCAAGCATTGCGCGATGGCGGTGCAGTTTTGCGATGGAACACTTGGTCCGGGCGATCTGGCGCAACATGCCGGACCGCCGGGTGGGTCCGAAGTGTCGGCCTTCGCGATGAACGTGGTCGCACTTGCCCACAGTGGCAAACCGCTGGAGATTGCTGCAGGCTTGTTGATCGACCGGGCATTGGATATCGCCCGGGGTGGCTCGGGCCGGGTCGAGCCGCAGAAAACCAAGGAAGGGGCTTGATATGCCGCCTGCCGCACGCATCACTGACATGCATGTCTGCCCGATGGTCACCGGGATCATTCCCCATGTCGGCGGACCGATTCTGCCTCCGGGAGCCGTAACCGTTCTTGTTGGCAGCATGCCGCAAGCGCAAGTCAGTGGCATGTGCGTCTGTGTCGGGCCGCCGGATGTCATCGCACTTGGCTCGATGACGGTTCTGATGGGGGGGATGCCGGCCGCACGAATGGGGGACCTGACCGCGCATGGCGGGACGATAGTGCTTGGGCTGCCAACTGTGATGATCGGCTGATAGGGTAAAGATGAGCGTTACGTTGCGATTTCAGTCTTCCGGTGCGGTGCCCGGCGATGGTCGGCCCATTGTCATGCGCGGGCCTAGTCTGACCATCGGGCGCGGGCCGGAGAATGATCTGGTGCTGCCCGATCCCGACCGCCAAATCTCCAAGACCCATTGCGTGATCGAAAACCACAACGGCAATCTGGTCGCGGTCGATCTGTCGACCAACGGCACGTTCCTCAACTATGGCAAGATCGCGCTGGGCCGCACGCCCACACCGCTCAACGACGGTGATGTGTTGATCCTGGGGGCGTATGAACTGGTGGTGACGGTATCGTCGCAAGCGGCAGAGCCGTTGGCACCGCTGGCAGACGAGCGGTTGTCCTATGGCAACGCCTCCCGCGCCCCCGATCCGATGCGGCTGCTGGACGACGCCGGGCAGGGCGGCGATTTCCTCGACAGCCTTCTGGGCAGCGACAAGCCCAAGGGCCCGGGGCAATTCCGCGGCAGGCAGGACGAACAGGCCGAACTGCTGCCGCCCCTGGGCGAGGACGGACCGCTTCTTGGCCCCGCCCCGGTGCAACAGACCGGTCCGGCCATGCGCGACCATTCGCCGAGCGGATCGGATGCGTTTCGCGCCCCGTTGGCCAGCCGCTCGGCAATCCCCGATGACTGGGATGACCTTCTGGCGCCGTCCAAACCCGCCCGCAGCCAGCCCGCCACCAATCCGCCCGCTTACGCGCCGCCGCCCGCCGCGAAGCCAACTCTGATCCCCGATGACGATATCTTTGGCCCGGCGCCCGTGGCACCGGCCCCCCAAGCTGTCCCTTCCGCGCCAGAACCGGCTCCAGAACCGGCGCCGCCGCCGCCCCCACCATCGCCGATCCTGCAAGCGCCGCCTGCCGCCGCCCTGCCAGAACCGCCGCCAGTGCCGGAGCCAATCCCGGCCACCAAGGCCTTTGACCCCTTTGCGACCGCCGCTGCGCCTTTCGATCCCTTTGCGACCGACCCGAACCGTCAGGCCAGACCGCCGAGCGTCCCGGCCGATGCCGCCATGGTGCCAGAGCCGCCCATTCCACCAACGCCGCCACCCCCGCCGCCGCAGCCCCAACCTGCCGTTGCAGCCACGTTACCCGTGCCAACCGGCGCCAGTGACGCCGCCCGCGCCTTCCTGTCCGCGGTTGGTGCCGATGAATTGCGCATCAGCGATGCCGAGCTGCCCGACACCATGGCGCGTCTGGGCCGGACACTGAAAGCGATGATCACTGGCATGCGCGAGATCCTGATGACGCGGACCTCGATCAAGTCCGAGTTCCGGATCGAGCAGACCATGGTCAATGTTGGTGGCAACAACCCCCTCAAATTCTCGATCAGCCCCGAACAGGCGATCGAGGCGATGGTCAAGCCTACCGTGCGCGGCTATCTGCCTGCCGAAAAAGCCGCCGAACAGGCACTGGAGGATATCAGGGCCCACGAAGTTGCCATGGTGACGGGGATGGAAGCGGCGCTGAAAGGCGTTCTGTCCAAGTTGGACCCCGCGCTTTTGACCCAGAAGATCGAGGCCAAGGGCGGCTTTGGCGGATTCCTGAAAAACCGCAAGGCGCAGTATTGGGAAACCTACGAAGCGATGTATGCTGAGATTTCCGATCAGGCCGAGAATGACTTCCACGAATTGTTCGCGCGGGAATTTGCCAAGGCGTACAAGGATCAACTGGCGCGGCTGAAAGCCGAAAGCCAGAACAGGAATTGAGATAGAGGAGACGGCATGTCCTGGGATAGCAAGGTATTGTGGACTGAGGGCCTGTTCCTTCAGCCGCACCATTTCCAGCAGGCCGACCGCTATACCGAGGCGCTGGTCACCGGGCTTGCACGCCGCATCCTGCCCTATGCCTGGGGGGTGACGACCCTGGAGATTGACGATGCGGCGCTGAAGGTCGGGCAATTTGCGATCCGCGCCGCAACCGGGTTGACCCAGGACGGCACGGTGTTCCGCGTGCCCACCGCCGACGACCATCCGCCCGCGCTGGAAGTGCCGCCGAACATCAAGGATTGCGTGGTTTACTTGTCGGTGCCCCAGCGTCGCCAAGGTGCGTCCGAGGTTGATCTGTCCGGCGCCGAGGCCTCGGTCAGCCGACTGCGTCCCGGCGAGGTCGAGGTCATCGACACCATGAGCCAGGATCGCAAGGCGGTGGTGCTGGGCGTCGGCAAGATGCGGCTGCAATTTGCCCTTGCCGTCGATGATCTGGCCGACAAGCTGACCATTCCCATCGCCCGCATCATCGAGGTGCGGTCGGACCGCGAGGTCATTCTGGACGGCGGCTTCATCGCCTCGTGCCTCGACGTGCGGGCCGCAGCGCCCTTGTCAGGCTTTCTGCGCGAGCTTGAGGGGCTGCTGGCCCACCGCGTGACGGCGCTTGCCGGGCGGATGTCGGACGGCGGTGGCACACGGGCCGTGGCCGAAATCACCGATTTCCTGCTGTTGATGGTGTGCAACCGGGCACTGCCGATGTTTCGCCATCTCGCCACGATCGAGAACGTCCATCCCGCGACCGTGTTCGCCGAGGCGGTAAAACTTGCGGGCGAACTGGCGACCTTCATGGCGGTGGACAAACAGGCGCCGGAACTTCCAGCCTATCAGCATGACAATCTGAGCAAGACTTTCGCGCCGGTGGTGCGGGTGCTGCGGCAGTACCTGTCCTCGGTGCTGGAGGCAACGGCGATCTCCATCGCGCTGGAGCCGCGCAAGTATGGCATCTCGGTGGGTGTCATCGCCGACCGCAAACTGCTCAGCACCGCGGGCTTTGTGCTGGCCGTCAAGGCCGACATCCCGGACGAGGCGGTGCGGCGGCACTTTGCCGGTCAGGTCAAGATCGGCCCGGTCGAAGAGATCCGGCAACTGGTGAACTCGGCCCTGCCCGGCATCGCGCTGCGGCCCTTGCCGGTGGCGCCGCGCCAGATCCCCTATCATGCCGGGGTGGTATATTTCCAACTCGACGCCGACAGCCCTTATTGGGGCAAGATGACGACCTCGGGCGGGATCGCGGTGCATGTGTCGGGGGACTATCCGGGGCTCTCGATGGAGCTTTGGGCTATTCGGAATACATAAGGCGGGCATATCATGGCGAACAAAGATCCTTTTGCCGAGCCGGACGACAGCGAACGGACGGTGATCCGCCCCAATCCGGGCGGCAAGCGCCCGACGCCGGGGGTGGCCCCACAGGCACCACAGCAGAGCTACGCACCCCAGCAAGATTATGCGCCTCAGCAAAACGATCCCGGCCCTGCCACGGGGATCCCTGCGGCGGCGGCCCCGCGCGCCACCGGCAATGACGCCAACACCATCGCCATGACGGGCATGAACCCGCTGACGGCCCTTGCCACGCCCCTGTTGTCGCTGGTCAGCCGCATCCGCAACCGCGCCCAGCACATGGACCCCGAAAAGCTGCGCCAGTCGGTGATGGCCGAGGTGCGCGGCTTTGAAAACGCCGCCCTCAAGGCCGGGCAGGACGCCCAGAAGGTCAAGGTCGCCCGCTATGCCTTGTGCGCGACGCTGGACGACGTGGTGCTGAACACGCCCTGGGGCGAGCAATCGGTCTGGGCGCAACAAAGCATGGTCGGCACGTTCCACCGCGAAACCGTCGGCGGCGACCGCTTTTTCGACCTGCTTGCACGGCTTGAACAGGACCCCGGCACCAACATCGATCTCTTGGAATTTCTGTACATGTGCCTGTCGCTGGGCTTCGAAGGCCGCCTGCGGGTCGAGGCGGGCGGGCAGGACAAGCACCTGCAAATCCGCAACTCCTTGGCCCGGATCATCCGTGGCCAGCGTGGCGAGGTCGAGCATGACCTCAGCCCGCGCTGGAAGGGTCTCTTGCGTCCCTATCAGGCGCTGTCGGCGTGGCGCCCGGTCTGGATTGCCCTTGGCGCCACGGCGGCGATCATGGCGCTGACCTTTGGCGGCTTTGCCTTTGCGCTGGGCCAAAGGTCGAGCGCCGTTCTGGATCAGATCGCCGCCATCGACACCGGCGAGGTTGCCACCATGCTGCGCCGCGCCCCGCCGCCGCCACCCCCACCGCCCCCTAAGCAAGAGGTGGACAAGGTCGCGCAAATCTCCAGCTTCCTTGCGCCCGAGATCAAGGAGGGCATCGTCACCGTCTTTGAAAAGGGCAACACCCTGACCATTCGCTTGTCGGGCACCGGCATGTTCGGCCCCGGCTCGGACGCGCTGACCAAGACCTTCGTAGATCCGATCAACCGCGTGGGCCAGGCGCTCAAGGACGAAAAGGGCCATATCGTGATCGCCGGCCATTCCGACAGCACCAAGGTGTCCAACGCCCGCTTCAAGGACAATGATGCGCTGTCGCTGGCCCGCGCCACGACCGTGCTGAAGATGCTGTTGCCGATCATCGGCGACCCAACCAGGATCATTGCCGAAGGCCACGGCGACAAGGAACCCATCGGTGACAACAAGACCAAGGACGGTCAGGCCGCCAACCGCCGCATCGAGATTCTGGTGGTGAGGGAGGGCACATGATGCGCATCCTCAAGGCTATTGGCCGCTTCCTGATCTCCGTCTACGTTCTGGTGCCGCTGGTCACGCTGATCCTGTCGATCTGCGTCTGGTTCTTCAGCCCGTTCATCGGCACCGATGCCTTCCGCCCCTTTGACGAGCCGTTCGGGCGCTGGATCTTCATCCTTATCCTATGGCTGATCGCCCTGATC